>JBILUX010000093.1:0-4941 GCA_044370765.1 Candidatus Planktophila sp.
ATCATTGGCTGCAGAAACTTTCTTTAACTGTGTTAACCAAGAGCTAGCAATATCTTTACCGATTGGCGTAGCCTCTGTAGCTAACTTGTAATCACCGGTCATCGCAATAACCTCATCAATGAGAGCAGGATCGATAATCCAAACCTTTGAACTACTGAGCGGTACAAAAACTAACTGACCCAATTTCCCCGAAGGTGTTAGCTCTTGAGACAACTCATCATTCCTAAACTCACCTGTAAAGTTTTGATGGATGGTGCTTGTAAGACGCACGATCGAAACATCTGCGGTGGCAGACGGCAAAGGGGCAGTTAAGAAAAAGAACAGTAGAGAAATACTTATGAGTTTTTTCATATCTTCAATTCACCGCTACGAGCTATCAATTTCTTTTCATCGGGATAGGCAAGTCGCTCAATTATCTCCTCTAATGGAAACCATGAGACCTCATCAACTTCACTTATTTGAGCCATTAACTCGCCGCTAACTTCAGAGAAAAGAAAATGATGAACTGTTTTGTGAATTCTCTTTCCGCCGGCCATGAACCAAAAATCGATTACACCTAACGATCGCGAAATAGCAGATGTGATTCCAGTTTCTTCGGCGACTTCGCGAATGGCGGCCTGTTCGGGTGTTTCCCCTTCCTCGATATGACCTTTTGGAAGTGACCACAGCAATCGAAGGCCGCTGGCATCTTTATGATCGATTCGTCCAATAAGAAGGCCCCGTGTCCCGCTTGCATCGATAACTAATCCACCTGCGCTGACCTCATCCACGCGCTTTGAGTAGATCTTCTTAACAGCAGGCTTAGTCGCCTTAGCGGTGGTGGATGGAGATTGTGTTTGGGGGCCGCGATTGGCGGGCCGCTTACGCTTCCGCTTCTTTTTAATGCCGTCGCTGCCCGCACCAGGTGCCGGGATCATGAAGTAAGGGTACTGCCCTAATCTTACTTATTGTGACTAGTGCATTGGGTGCCGCAGGCGAGTTAGCGATCCGTTCTCTCATCGAACGGGCACCTCTTGCCAGCTCACTCGCGCAGGCATTTAAGGCCAAGGGATTTACTTTGGCTCTAGTCGGTGGGCCGGTACGAGATGCAATATTAGGTCGCCTTGGAAATGATTTAGATTTCACAACGAATGCACTCCCACAAGAGAGCAAAAAGATTTTACAAGTGTGGGCAGAAAATGTATGGGAGACAGGGATTGCTTTTGGAACTGTTGCGGGAAAACGCGGGGATACAACAGTTGAAGTAACGACATACCGCAGCGAACAGTACGATGCCGATTCACGCAAACCAGAAGTTGAATATGGAAAAGATATTCTTGGGGATTTAGCGCGCCGTGATTTTACAGTCAACGCAATGGCCCTTGAACTCACTGGCCAAGAACCAGAGTTCATCGATCCATTTAACGGCTTGGCAGATCTAGCCAAGAAGATACTGCGCACTCCAGGAAAACCAAATGATTCTTTTAACGACGACCCACTTCGCATGATGCGTGCTGCCCGATTTGCAAGCCAACTCGATTTTGAGATCGATGAAGAAGTAATTTCATCTATGAAAGAATTATCTGCCCGAATCGCTATTGTCTCCGCCGAACGCGTGAGGGATGAGTTTACAAAGATTCTTATGTCTCCTAATCCCCGGACAGGAATTACTATTCTCGTTGATACGGGATTAGCGGAAATATTTATTCCCGAGATTCCAAAACTACGCCTTGAGGTGGATGAGCATCACCACCACAAAGATGTCTATGAACACTCCATTACGGTTTTAGAGCAGGCAATTATGCAAGAGGAGCGACTTGGCGGAGCGAATTTAGTTATTCGACTAGCGGCTCTTTTACACGACATAGGTAAACCTAAAACACGTAGCTTTATAGAGGGCGGCGGAGTTTCTTTTCACCACCATGAAGTTGTTGGCGCGCGGTTAGTTAAGAAACGATTACAAGAGCTTCGCTTTGATAGCCATACGGTTGAAGCGGTAGAGAGTTTAACTGCGCTCCACTTACGCTTTCACGGCTATGGAGATGGCGAATGGAGTGATTCGGCCGTTCGAAGGTATGTTCGAGATGCCGGTGAGCTATTAACGCATCTACATGTTCTCACTCGTGCCGATTGCACAACACGAAATAAGGCAAAAGCCACGAGGCTCTCTGGTGTATATGACTCGCTCGAAGCGCGCATCGAAATTTTAATGGAGCAGGAAGAGCTCTCTAAGATTCGACCAGATCTAGATGGTGCTCAAGTTATGGCGCTGCTTAATTTAAAGCCATCTCGCGAAGTAGGCGCGGCCATGGATTTTCTGATGGAGTTACGCTTGGATCAAGGCCAAATTGGAGAGGAAAAAGCCACCGTTGAACTACTTAACTGGTGGAAAAACAGAGGCGCGAAGTAAGCGCACAACCACTAGTAAGTATGCCGCGCTAACGCACAGTGGAACGATCGATGAAACACCTGATGGCGGAAGCAAGAGCGCGGCAATAATCCCGCCTGAAACAATCGCCCCATTAACCACAACGTCGTAGACGGCGAAAACTCGCCCTCGGAAATAGTCATCAATCTTTGATTGCACTAAAGCATCGTTGGTAACTTTAAGATTTTGCCCAAAGAAGGAGGTCAAAAACGCCGTGGCGATTAATCCGATTTGAGTTTGAGACACTGCCAAAATAAGTGGGCAAAAAGCACTTACAAAAAGCGCGAACCTCATCCAGCGATGTCGCCCAACTTTCCTAACACCAAAGGGTGCAAGAAAAGCGCCAAAAAATACACCTAAGCCGGCGAAAGATAATGCGAAACCAAAACCTTTCAATCCATTTGCAGGAATAGATGGATCATTAAACGTATTTCTCTCGAGTAAAAGCGCGGTTAATGTAAGCGCCGTTAAACCACCGCGATGAACGGCCGTTGCGAGAATTCCTCGCGCGGCATCTGAGTGAATTGCAAGAAAACTAAAACCCTCGCGCATATCTTTAAAACCTTGAGAAAAGCTAGCGGCATGAATCTCATGCTTTTGCGGCCCAATCTCTGATTTCTTAAGTCTGGTCGTTAATAAGGCGGCAATGAGGTAGCCGACGCTTGCAAGCAAAATTAAAAGCGCATCGGCATGGTTGGCTATAGCCAGCGAATCAACAAGTGCGCGAACACCCACACCAATACCACCACCCACAACGACAAGTACCGAGCCTCCAGTAACTGCCATGGCATTTGCGGTGACTAATGAATTCGAATCTACGAGCAGAGGCAAACCTGCCGAAAGAGCGGCGAGAATTAATCGGTTGATTCCAAATGCAACGAGAACAACGATTGTTAAAGCCAATCCGGTAGTTCCGCTAAAAACCAAAAGTGCGACAAGTAAGAGATTGATACTTCGAAGAAGATTAGAGAAAAATAACGCTCGCTGCCGGGAGATTCGATCTAAAATCGTTCCGACAAATGGGCCGACGATTGAATAAGGTAATAGGACTACAGCGAAAGCAAGGGCTGCACTCAGTGCATTTGCTTGGCGATCGGGGGAAAAGAGCACAAAGGATGCAAGTGCGCTTTGAAAAATCCCATCGGTAACCTGCCCGCTCCAGCGGACCGCCAATAATCGCGAAAATCTGGGGTGCTTGAGTAAATCAACAAAACCCATAAGAAAGAGCGTAGTCGCAGAAGTTGGTTTATTCTTATCATCTATGAAGTCGCAACGTTCGTACATCGATTATTCACTCGACAAGAGGGCGACCCTGCTAGCCCTCTTCCGTGGAGCCGTTGATGCCTGCGACGCCGACCCTTATTTAGTGCGAGCAGCTAAATGGCATGGCGAAAAGACCAGTCGCAACTGCCCCGTGTGTAAAAAGAATGGGCTGGTTGAGCTTCGCTATACCTTTGGCGAACAACTCGGGCAGTACTCAGGTCGCATTAAGTCTCCGAAGGAGCTCCACGAGATGGAGAGCGAGTTCGGTGAGTTTCGTGTTTATATCGTCGAGGTTTGCAAAGACTGTTTGTGGAACCACTTATGCGCCTCATTTATCTTAGGCGATGGGCGTGAACGCAAGGCGCCCCGCAAGGTACGCACCTTAGAGGACGAAGATTACGCAGCACGGTAGCCTTAAGTAATGCTCCGCAAATTCCTCATCAGAACGACAGTCTTTCTCGGTGGCTTTGGCTTTATCGCCGCCGCGGTGCTCTTTGCCTTGGCCTATTTCACGGTTGAAATCCCAGATGCAAATGCCTACGTCAATAGCCAGTCCACAATCATTCAATACTCAAACGGAGCCGAAATTGGTCGAGTAGGAACACAAAACCGCCAAATTGTTCCGCTTGCAAAAATTCCACTCAATGTTCGCCATGCAGTCCTTGCCGCTGAAGACCGTGGGTTTTATTCCAACCGAGCCTTCAGTATTACTGGAATTGCGCGCGCAATTGTTAATAACCTCAAAGGCGGATCCCTACAAGGCGGTTCAACTATCACACAGCAGTATGCAAAGACGGCGTTCTTAACACCAAGCCGAACGATTCAACGAAAGATTAAAGAGCTTGTCATCTCAATCAAGTTAGAGAATCAATTATCGAAAGACCAAATCTTTGAGAGTTATTTGAATACTATTTATTTTGGGCGCGGTTCATATGGAGTGATGACCGCTTCGCAACAGTATTTCAACCGTAACGTCGACCAGTTAACCAACTCTCAAGCCGCCGTTATTGCATCGATATTACGATCTCCAGGTTTATATGATCCAGCATTTAAAGAGGGAAATGAAGCGCGGTTGATTGCCCGTTTTGAATATGTAAAAAATGGCATGATTGACGCGGGTTGGATTAGTAAAGAAGATGCAGCAAAGATGAAGCTGCCGACCGTTGCACCCCGTTCCACATCTGGACAGTTAAGTGGTCCTAAAGGTCACATTATTGAAGCGGTACAAAAAGAGTTAGCAAAGCTTGGATTTAGCCAGGATCAATTATTAG
>JBILUX010000092.1:0-4963 GCA_044370765.1 Candidatus Planktophila sp.
GAACGGCAGTTGCACGTTTACAAGCAGATCTTGGCTTGAATTCATATGCCGATTTGCACAAGTGGTCGATTGAGAATCCTGGCCCATTTTGGTCTAGGGCATGGGATGACTGCCAGATAGTTGGCAATAAGGGTTCGGATTTCTATTCACCTGGCAAGGATTTTATCTCTTCGCGATTTTTTAGTGATGCGACATTAAATGTTGCCGAAAATCTCTTGTCAAAGGGCAGAGATGGCGACGTTGCGATTGTTTCAATTCTTGAAGATGGAAGGCGAACTGAGACGACATGGGGTCAGCTTCGCGCCCAGGTAGGTGCAACGACTGCAGCAATGAAGGCAGCGGGCATCGTTAAAGGCGATCGTGTTGTTGCATGGGTTCCAAACGTTACTGAAACAGTCGTTTACGCCCTCGGAGCTTTAAGCATTGGGGCGATTGTTTCAACGGCATCACCTGATTTTGCGCCAGGAGCCGTGCAAGATCGCTTCGGCCAGATTGAGCCCAAAATGTTATTGGCCGCTGATTCCTATCAATACAACGGCAAGTTTTTTGACTGCACACCAAAAATTGTTGAGATTGAGAAACTTATTCCCTCGCTGACTAAAACCATTCGTATCAGTGAGTTCGCAACATGGATAGCACCATTTATGGGTGCTCCACTGGACTTTACTCCCCTGCCCTTTGATCACCCAGGTTTTATTCTTTTCTCATCGGGTACAACGGGCAAACCTAAGTGCATTATCCATAGTGGTGCCGGAGCCATGCTTAAAGCTACGGCTGAGTTGCTATACCAACTTGAACTCCATGCCGGAGAAAAGATATTTTACTTCACGACGTGCGGCTGGATGATGTGGAACTGGCTAGCCATGGCCCTTGGTCGAGGTGCCACTATCGTCTTATTCGATGGTGCGCCAATGTTCCCAACACCATCTCGCGTCTTTGATATTGCCCAGGAAGAGAGATTAGATTTCCTAGGACTATCTGCGAAGTTCATTGATTCAACGCATAAGGAGGGCATAGTGCCAGCCCAAACTCATGACCTCTCAAGCATTAAAACAATTGCATCAACTGGATCGGTTCTATCCCCTGAAAGTTTTGACTATGTCTACCAGAGCATAAAGAGCGATGTGCATTTGGCTTCTATGTCGGGTGGTACCGACATCGCCGGCAGTTTTCTATCAGGTGTTCCAACTCAGCCCGTTTATCGCGGCGAACTGCAGGGTCCTTGCTTAGGTATGGCTACCGATGTTTTTAATGCCCAAGGAAAACCAGCTGCAATCGATGAAAAGGGTGAGCTCGTTTGTACCATTCCATTCCCATCAAAGCCGCTCGGTTTTTGGGCAGATACAAATAAAGAGAGATATCTTGCATCTTACTTTGAAGGCTTCCCTGGAGTCTGGACGCACGGTGACTTTGCCGCCAAATCGGCAACAGGTGGATTTACTTTGTTTGGTCGCAGCGATGCAACACTTAACTCAAAGGGCGTTCGTATCGGCACCGCTGAAATTTACCGAGTCGTAGAGGTTTTTCCAGAAGTTCTCGAGGCTATGGCCGTATCCCAGGATTGGGAGGGTGACACTCGCGTAATTTTATTTATTGTCCTAAAGCCAGGAATGAGTTACACACAAGATACTGAAAAAGCGATCAAGAACGCACTTCGGACGCAGGCCAGCCCACGTCACGTCCCTGATTTAATTATGGTCGCACCTGCGCTGCCACGTACTAAATCAAATAAATTGGTTGAGCTTGCCGTGACCGATATCGTAAATGGTCGCCAAGTTCGAAATAGCGACTCATTAGCCAATCCTGAAGCCCTAGATTTCTTTCGAGAGTTAAATTTCTCATAACTCCTAAACTCAAGAATCCTCTATCTGGGCTTTTGTTGTGCATGATTGGCCGATAACACAAAATGCGATTGGACTAGCGCCGGATCATCCAAAATCGTTGGCCATTTAGTATTAGGCAAGACTTTAACATCAAAGATTTCCTTTACTACCCCGCTAAATTTCAACTCTCCAACAACTTCACCGTTGCGGGTGTCCACAATCCAGACGCCGCAGTTGCGTTCATCCTTCTTTGAAGTAATTGGCAAGTCCTTAAAGACAGATTCGCGTACTTGAGATAGACCAACCAAGGCATACGGCCCAATGAAATTAAGACCTCTTGTAAATCCCGGTAATGTGGCAATCGTCGTCACTCAATTGAAACTGTAGCAAGGGATCCTTTGCCCGACTCTAAAATCCAGAGTTTTCCATCATGCCATCGTGGCGAGTGAGGCATCGATAATCCTTCACAGATCACTTTATTAGTCACGGTGTCAATAATTACTCCTGCAACACCTTTCTTCTCTCGCCACCCAAATTTAGTATTAGTTTGAGATAGAGCGCTGACATATTTAGGGATGGAATCAACCATCGCCATTCCATTGAGGTGACAACGATCCTCAGGTGCTAAATCGGTAATCCACGAAGGCTTCCACACTGGTTGAAAGCTGTAGTTCATATCCAATTTACACAAACAGGAAAAACTTGTGTTCAGGAACCAGAGGTCGTCAATATCTTTGCCTTGGCCGAACTCCATCTCATGTATATCAATCTGACCTGTGAAGACGACTGTCCGAGGCGCAAAGACTTTATCGCTTTTACCAGCGGGCTCGACGAACTGAGATAGCGGTGGCTGATTCGAATAAGTAATAACTGAGTTTTGCACTCCTACTGCTAATTTGTTCTCTGACACGGCTATACCCATAGGAGCTGAATAACCCTTAAATTCAGCGTTCAATCCACTCTCTGATGCACGTACGAAAATGACTTGCCCACTGTTATATGTAGAAATAACTACAGATGAGTTAGAGCTCTCCAATAGTTTAGAAAATGATTTTGAGGCCGTGTAGGCAAAGTTTGTGCCTTCGCTTTTCACTGTTTTCCGCTGACCCATTCTTGGTGCATTGGCCGGGGCGTTGTTAACTCTCTGCGGTGAAAAAGGCGCCCTGAACGCGTTGTACTTGATGACGGTTTCTTTATGGGGCTCTAACACTTGACCTATCTGGCCCATTGGAACTCTAGGTTGGCGTCCACCTGGCAGTAATAAGGCATTCTCTGAAGTTGGCACAATGTGGGGGATCTTGCCCTTCCACTTTATTTTGAGCGCTTCAGCAATTCTTGAAATCTCTTCCTGAGGCTTTGTCATTAGCGTCTCAAAACTTGAATTAACCCAGCGCTCCGGAGCAATACTCTCAGAGGCTTCAAAAATAGACTCGACTGAGTGCGCCCACTGACTCGCTACGATATTTAACATCGGCTGGCCGATTAAATCGCGCCATTTTGGTGTCAGCGCGAAGGCCCAAGGCTCGCCCCACCAATCTGGTAAATCTGGATAGGAGACAAATTTCTTAGATTCCCACGCTCTCCGAGCACTCCAAATAGTTTGCGCCGGATTTCGAGTTACAAATATGAACTTTGCACGTGGAAATGCGTCGGCTAATTCACTCACATGCACAGATAGGCGCGGATTATAATCTGCAATTACTTTAACTCCCTTTGAACTTTTACTACCATATTCGGCTTGGAGTTTAAGCTTCTGTGCAGGCGTAAGTTTCTTCGCCTTTTTCTCGCCCAACTCATAGTTATTTTTGATTAGGCCTTTTTCTAGGAAAGTAACAATATTCTCGTCACTAGTGAGTGCTCCAGCATGGAAACTTTCGTCTAACAATAAAAGCTTGTGCAGGAGTCCAGCCCCAGATCGAGGGGCAGCTATGATAAATATTTGATCACTCACGATTTCCCACCATTTCCATTTTTTCGGTTCGATATTTTGCGTTTAATATCCTTCTGTAGTTCAGATCTAAGCACCTTACCTAAGCTATCCCTCGGTATTTTATCGACAATAAAATATGTTTTGGGAGACATCTCCCCCAACTCCCGCGCAATCGCGCTCGTCATCACTTTAAGGTTTAGATCCTTATCTCCAACAACGGCAACAGCTAGAATATGAGCTCCCGATACATTCTCGTACGTAAATACACCGCAGTCGAGAACACCAGCGTAATCCAATACAAGCTCCTCTATCAATTGCGGGTTCACCTTCATTTTTCCTAGGTCTATTAGTTCATTGTCGCGCCCTGTGAGCATTAGACGTCCATCCGCTGTTAGATATCCAGTATCACCTGAATAAAACCAACCATCGTGAAAGACTTTTCGGTTTGGTGATTTGGTTCTGAAGTATCCATGAACCATTGTGGGTGAGCTTGTGCCTATCAGACCCTCAATCTCGCTTGAAACAACTTGGCCGGCAGCATCAACAATCTGTACCTTGGCCTCTGGATATACCCAACCCGCATCCGATGCCTTAGTTTGCGCGCTAATTGGGAGAAATGAAATATCACCGCACTCAGTAGATCCGTAGATATTTAGGACCTCAACATCCAGAGCGGTTGCGATGTTATTTAGCAGTTTGAGGGTTGGGGTGTTACCTGAAATAACAACCTTATTTAATTTAGGCATCGTAGTTTCAGTACGTTTGATGATCTCTAGAAGTTGTACCACGCGCAATGGAGAAGCTACGAAAACCTCTACTTCTTGGCTCAACGCCACGCGTACTGTATCGAAGTTAAGTTGGGAGCTTGTGACAATCTTTTCACCTCTAACAAAGAGCGAGTAAAAGGCAAAGAAACCCATAGTTGCAGAGAGATCGAGTAGCGGCATTATCGACTTCTCTGTTAGCCAAGTTCGATTGTATTGATCTGTACGTGCATTCAGAAGCTCCAGCGAAAGTTCGACAGCCTTTGGTTCTCCAATTGTTCCATTAGTAAATATTATTCGGCACGGGGATTTAGCATCTATTTCCAAATCTGCTAAATCGGCTGGATTACTTCTTTCTGCATCAGTAATCCATGCATCATTTATAATAATAGTGTTATTACTTTTCCAAATAAATGACCCATCGGAAACTAAATACTTTGGGCCCA
>JBILUX010000082.1:0-5567 GCA_044370765.1 Candidatus Planktophila sp.
AAAGACGACGACATCTTCAATGTTGGCCGTTGCATTACAGGCTTGTGGCGCGGATCCCTCATTTGCAATCGGCGGCACAATAACTGCCTCTGGCTCAAATGCACATCGAGGAACCGGCGAAATCTTTGTTGCAGAGGCTGATGAATCTGATGGCTCTTTCATTGAATATCACCCCTTTGCCGCCATTGTTACAAATGTAGAACATGACCACGTGGACTTTTTTGCGACACCGGAAGCGGTTGAAAATGCATTTACAGCATTCGCTGCAACTATAGATAGAAAAGGATTTCTCACCTACTGTGCAGATGACAGGGGAGCGCTAAAACTAGCTGAGCAGACGACTGGCTTGACTCGCATCTCTTATGGAGTACGCGAAGGAAGCGCATTAACATTGGATTCGATCGAACTTTTGGCGATGGGTTCTCATGCACGTGCAATTTGGCATGGAAAGAGCATTGGTTTTATTGAGCTACAGGTACCCGGGCACCACAACTTACTTAATGCCGCAGCCGTGCTCGCTACTGGATTGCAACTTGGATTCAATGCCGCAGACCTGATTCAAGGTCTAGCTGTTTTCCGCGGTACAGGACGTCGTTTTGAAATCAAGGGAACGGTCCACGGAGTACGAGTGATAGATGATTATGGCCATCACCCAACAGAAATCGATGTGACGCTCCGAGCGGCACGCAGATATGCCGGAGATGGACGTTTAATCGTTATCTTCCAACCCCATAGATATTCGCGTACTCAAGCCTTTGCCGCAGGCTTTGCCCAATCACTGGCCCTTGCCGATCGTGCAATAGTTCTTGAAATCTATGCGGCAAGTGAAAAGCCAATCTCAGGTGTAACCGCCAAGATAATTACGGATTTGATGAGCGAAGGTGAGTACATCCCAAATTTCATCGAAGTCACAGACAGTGTTATTGAGAGCGCAGAACCCGGTGATGTGATTATCACTCTTGGTGCAGGAGATGTTAGTTCGCTAGCCCCCATCATTGTTGATGGCTTGATTAGACGTTTTGGCTAAATGAAGACGCGCAGATTATTTCTTGCCAGCGCCATTTTGTTTTTTGCCGCTGCAGCATATGTATTGGGCTGGTCAACTTTCTTTACAGTTAGTGCCGTCCAGATACAGGGAACGAGTGCAACAATGTCATCATCGATCACAATTGGTGAAAAATTAGCTCGGGTTGAGCCTCGTGCAGTAGCGGCCGAGTTTGAGAGATTTTCGTGGATTAAAAGTGCACAAGTCTCAAGAAATTGGATTAGTGGAAAAGTTACTATTACTCTTACCGAACGCGTACCAGTGGCCATATATAACGATCGTGCAATAGATGCAGAGGGCATGAGCTTTCCCCTCCCCACCAAAAATATAGAGAGCCTTCCACGTATTCAAGCTGCCACAATCGAATCTGCGGTTGCAGCATCGGCATTCTTTGTGGAACTGCCTCAGGAGATTGCCGGCATTGTGAGATTGATTAAAGTTCGTGGCGGCCAGTCATATGTGTTAGAGATTATTGATGGCAAGAAATCATTTGAGGTTATCTGGGGACAAAACGAGGAGAACATCCTAAAAGCCAAGGTTTATAAGGCTTTATTGGCCCAGCCAGAGAATTCCAAAATACGTAGATTAGATCTCACGGCTCCCCATGCCCCAATCGTTAAGTAGTTATTTCGACACGTTAAAAAAATATCGAGTCGGTGTTTGCTTAAGACCTGCGCGCACTTTACGGTCTCCCCATAGAAAAACATTGAATTATAAGGCTCAAGTTGAGGTTTATGGTTCACAAGGAGGAGAAAAGTGGCTTCACCGCAGAATTATTTAGCAGTCATCAAAGTTGTTGGTATTGGTGGCGGTGGCGTCAATGCGATTAATCGCATGATCGATGTGGGACTAAAAGGTGTTGAGTTCATTGCAATTAATACCGATGCTCAACATTTGTTAATGAGTGATGCAGATGTGAAATTAGATATCGGTCGTAAAACAACTCGAGGTCTTGGCGCAGGAATGGATCCTGAAAAAGGACGCGCTGCAGCACTCGATCACGTCGATGATATTGAAGAGATTCTCCGTGGCGCAGATATGGTTTTTGTAACTGCTGGTGAAGGAGGAGGCACAGGTACTGGTGCAGCTCCTGTTGTCGCAAAGATTGCGCGCGATCTTGGTGCGCTGACAATCGGAGTAGTTACGCGTCCATTTTCCTTCGAAGCAAAACTTCGTGCAACGCAGGCCGATATCGGAATTGAAGCCCTACGTTCTGAAGTTGATACTTTAATTGTTATTCCAAATGATCGTTTGTTAGCGATTTCAGATCGCACAATTACTTTGGCCGATGCCTTCAAGAGTGCAGATCAAGTTCTCCTCTCGGGCGTACAGGGCATCACAGAAATTATTACTCAACCAGGTTTAATCAATCTTGATTTCGCCGACGTACAGGCCGTTATGTCCGGTGCCGGTTCTGCGCTAATGGGAATCGGTTCTGCCCGCGGAGAAAATCGCGCGCTGCGTGCCGCCGAGCTCGCAATCTCATCGCCATTACTTGAAGCTTCAATCGATGGTGCAATGGGTGTTTTGCTCTCAATCTCTGGTGGCTCAGATTTAGGGCTCTTTGAAGTTAACGAGGCCTGCGAGCTTGTTCAATCAGCGGTTCACCCGAATGCAAAGTTTATTTTTGGTACAACTATTGATGATGCCCTTGGTGATGAAGTTCGAATTACTGTTGTTGCCGCTGGCTTTGAAGGCGGAGAGCCTAAGCGGGTTTCAACTCCTGTCATAGATGCCTCGACGTTAAGCGGTAATGCAGATCCAATTGCATCCAATGACCCACTCTCGGTAGCCCTTGAACTCGGTGATGGTCCGACTCCTCGCCGCCGCGTAACCTTTGAAGAGCTAGTGGCCGAGGATGAGATCGACGTCCCTGACTTCATGAAGTAAGGCGTTTTGCCAGCGATCTTTACAGACCGGCGCGGTGGTTCAAGCCTTGCGCCCTATGAGTCATTTAATTTGGCGCTCCATGTGGGGGATGATTCAGAAGTTGTAGCAAATAATCGCTCCGAGCTTTCTCGCACCGTAGGCAACGTTCAGTTCATGAATCAAACTCATGGTGATTCATTTACCGTCGTCGAAAAGTTTTCTACAATTGATCCAACGTGCGATGCACTAATTACTACTACTCCGGGTTTAGCTCTGGCCGTATTAGTCGCCGATTGCATTCCACTACTTTTATCCTCATCCACAGTTGTTGCCGCCGTGCATGTTGGACGTAAGGGCTTGATGAGTTCAATTGCGCTCTCAGTTGTAAAGCAGATGCGCCGATTAGGTGCAGGTTCAATTCATGCTCAGCTTGGTGCATCTATTTGTGGCCAGTGCTACGAAGTTCCGGCGGCCATGGCCGATGAGCTCTTAAGCGTGCATCCCCAAGCCTTTGCACTCACCCGTGAAGGCAATCCAGCGCTCGATCTTCCTAAAGGGCTTATAGCCGAGTTAGTTGGCGAAGGCATTACTTATGAGGCCTCAGGCATCTGCACTCTCGAGGATCAACTTTATTTTTCTTACCGACGTCATAATATTACTGGGCGAAATGCAGGAGTAGTTTGGTTATGACACGTCGCGAAGAAATCTCACAGAATCTAATCGATGTTCAAGAGCGAATTCAAATCGCTGCCAAAAAGGCTGGACGAAATCTTGAGGAGATTCATCTGATCGCCGTTACTAAAGGTTTTCCTGCAAGTGATGTAGCGATTCTAAAAGAGCTCGGAGTCAATGATTTTGGGGAAAATCGCGATAGTGATGCAGCAGCCAAAGCGGCCCTCGTTTCAGGGACGTGGCATTTTCAGGGGCAGATTCAGAGCAATAAATTGAAGTCAATCTGCTCATGGGCTCAGGTAATTCACTCACTGGATGATTCACGCCACTTTGAAATTATAGAGAGATCGGCAGTTCATCCATTAGAGATTTTTCTTCAGGTCAATCTCGACGGCTCAGCAAATCGCGGGGGAGCTTCGATTGAAAATCTCTATCGCCTTGCGGCAAAGGTGCAGGATGATCCCGTTCATAGATTGGCTGGAATCATGGCTGTCGCTCCACTTACCATCGCAGCCGAGAGAGCCTTTGAGCAACTGGGCGCCATTCACACTGCATTTTCCGTAGATTTCCCGAATGCCAAAAAGCTTTCTGCAGGCATGAGCTCGGACTTCGAATTGGCAATAGCCTATGGCGCGACACATCTGCGTATAGGCAGTCAAATCATGGGTTCCAGGTAGTCCAAGAGGTAGCGTTTACCTATGGCTAATGCAATCAAGCGCGTCGCAAACTACTTAGGGTTGATGGATGATCCAGAGTTTGACACTCCAGTAAGTTCTAATGTTCCTGCAGTTCCTATGTCAAATGATGTTCGCATCAAAGCCCGCGAACCGCGAACCGTATCTTCGGTAGTTACATCTACGATGGAAGTTGCCCCACAACTTGATCTTCCTGTCTTGGATCGCATCATCACTTTGCATCCACGTTTTTATAATGAGGCACGAACAATTGGCGAGCATTTTCGCCAAGGAAATCCAGTCATCATTAATTTAACTGACATGGATGAGTCTGAGCATAAGCGCCTCGTCGACTTTGCAAGTGGTCTCGCATTTGGACTTCACGGAACAATTGAGCGGGTTACAAAAAAGGTATTTTTAATCTCGCCAGCCAATCTTCAAGTTAGCACTGAAGATAAGTCGGCTGCGGCACAAGCAAGCTTCTTTAACCAGAGCTGATTCTCGCATGAGGTTAGGTTCGATTCTTGCATCTCTTCTCCAACTATTTTTATTCGCGCTGCTGGCACGGTTAATTCTTGATTACATTCGCATGTTCGCGCGTAACTGGAGACCAAGCGGAATTGTGCTCTACTTAGTAGAAGCGGTTTATGCGATTACAGATCAGCCCATGCGCTTTGTTGGCCGGTTCATTCCACCACTTCGCCTAGGTGCAGTTAGTCTGGATATGAGTTTTATAGTTCTCTTCTTTGGAGTTCAGTTATTAATGGGACTTGTTAGTGGGCTTTAGCAAGTATTACAACTAATCCAAACTCACTCTCGCTAGTACTCATAGAAAGATCACGCTCCATAGTTAAGGCCAGTACCTCATCTTGAATATGTAAGGTATGAGCCTCAATCGCATCGGCAATTTCCTGCGTCGAATTCCACTTCACTGAAATTCGATCAGAGATCTCAAAGCCATCACTCTTGCGACGCTCTTGGATGAAGCGAATTACTTCCCGTGCATTTCCAGCCAGAATAAGGATTGGCGTGAGCTCTAAATCGAGAGCGACGCTCTCGCCATCGTGCGAGGCAACCATCCATCCACTCTTGGGTACCTCTGTAATGACTAGATCTTCAAATGCGATTTCCCAAGCGCCAACAGTAGTTGTTCCCGATGCTCTTAATGTCTTTACTAATTCTGCCGCATCGCTTGATGCGATTGCTTTCGCGATTTCTTGAACCGCTCCACCAAATTTTGCACCAAGCGTTTTAAAGTTTGCCTTAATAGTGATGTCAACTAAATCACCATCGGCGTTAGCGATATC
>JBILUX010000003.1:0-22528 GCA_044370765.1 Candidatus Planktophila sp.
TTATCAAGTGCTGCTCCCAAAGCTGAGTAGCTTGAGAAAGTTACAATCTTGACGGTGTAACCAGGAACCCAGTCACCCTTTGCTGCCATTACCTTAGTAAGATTTGGCCCACGAGTTTCATCTGCCCAGACAATGATCTCTGTGGCGGCATTTGCTGTTGGTACAACAAGTGAAGAAACTGCGAGCGCGGCTGCTGCAATTACGCCAGCAAAACCAAAACGCTTTTTATTCATGTATATCCTCCATGGATGGAAAACACGCATACGAGGGTATGCGCTGGTGGGCCTATTCCACTCGCCAATGCGCGAGTAAGCAAACCAAAAGCCCTCTTTTGACCCTCAAATCTCCGTGATTTATCCGATTGTTATAAAGGCTCCCGCTTGCATACGAGCCTTGCAGACTCTACTTATGGAGCTGTTCGACCGTGGAATCCCAGCCCGAAACCGATTCGGCTGAGCGGGGAGCCTTGCCGATGTAGCGAGCAGATGGACGAATGAGTCGACCAGTACGTTTTTGCTCAAGAATATGCGCAGACCATCCTGCAGTACGAGCTGCAGTAAACATCGATGTAAATAAGTGTGATGGAACTTCTGCAAAATCTAAAATGATTGCAGCCCAGAATTCAACGTTTGTTTCAAGAACGCGATCGGGTTGACGCTCGCGTAGCTCTTTTAATGCAGCTTGTTCTAACGCTTCTGCGACTGCATAACGTGGTGCATTAAGTTCTTTTGCTGTTCGGCGCAATGTGCGTGCACGTGGATCTTCAGCACGATAAACGCGATGACCAAATCCCATTAAACGCTCTTTGCGATCGAGCAAACCTTTTACATATGCAGTGGCATCGCCCGACTTTTCAACTTCATCGATCATGTGCAGAACACGCGAAGGTGCGCCGCCATGTAGTGGGCCAGACATCGCACCGATAGCACCCGATAGTGCAGCGGCAACATCAGCGCCAGTTGATGCAATGACGCGCGCGGTAAATGTAGATGCATTCATTCCATGCTCTGCAGCCGAAACAAAATATGCATCGATTGCACGAACATGAAGTGGATCAGGCTCTCCGCGCCAGCGAATCATCATTCTCTCAACAACAGTATGTGCCTTATCGATTTCAGACTCTGGAACCGGTGGAGCTGTCACGCCACGTGCGGCCTGTGACAAATATGAAAGAACCATGACTGATGCGCGTGCAAGGTTGCTACGTGCTTCTGCATCATCAATATCTAGTAGTGGTTTAAATCCCCACGCTGGTGCAAGCATTGAAATCGCGGCTTGAACATCGACTCGAACATCACCTGAGTGAACTGGAAGCGGAAATTTTTCGGCATTTGGCAGACCTGGATTGAACTCATCATCTACGAGTAGACCCCATACATTTCCAAAAGAGACTCGCCCAACAAGCTCATCGATATCTACACCGCGGTAACGAAGCGCGCTGCCCTCTTTATCAGGCTCTGCGATCTCAGATTCAAAAGCGATTACACCTTCAAGACCAGGCTTAAAATCCTCTGACACTGTGAGCTCCTTAGTGTGCGCTATGCAATGGCTCAATTCTGCACCCAGCTAAGGGGTGCTAGCGACCAGGAACTGCGAGGATGCACTCCCAATGAAAGTGAGGTTCGATACACCTATGAGCAATCAAGGATTTAATCGCGATGAAATCAGGGCAATGCGCCTCTCCTACGGTCAGAACGGCATTGGCGAGCTTAGCCCAGACCCTTTTCTTGCCTTCACCGATTGGCTGCGTCAAGCACATGAGAATCCAATTATCGTCGAAGCCAATGCGATGGTCCTCTCGACGGTAGATTCCGATCTAACAATTACAACTCGCTCAGTTCTGCTCAAAGATATTTCACAAGGTGGTTTTACATTCTTCACTAACTACTCTTCACGCAAAGCACATTCGATCGAAATGAATGCCCAGGTCAGTCTCTTGTTTCCTTGGTATGCAATGGAGCGACAAGTATCAATAAGTGGCCTGGCAGAAAAAGTCAGTGTCGAGGAGTCTGAGAGTTATTTTGCAACGAGACCATGGTCATCACAGATTGGTGCGTGGGCGAGCCATCAATCTGCCCCACTTTCATCACGCGAAGAGTTGGATCAGAGATTTCAGGGCGCCTCTGATAAGTGGCCTGAGGGAAGTCAGGTTCCATGTCCACCGCATTGGGGCGGATACCGCGTTACGCCGCTTGCAATCGAATTTTGGCAGGGGCGTTATTCACGGATGCATGATCGGTTGCGCTATGAACGCCTTAACGCTGGCGCTGATTGGGTGATAGGTCGCTACTACCCATAAACTCGCCTAATGAGCGCAGAGATAATTATCCCGGCAAACATTAAACCCGTCGATGGACGTTTTGGTTGTGGTCCTTCGAAAATTCGTCCGCAGTCTCTAGCGGCACTCTCAACGGGCGCGGATTTAATTCTCGGCACATCGCACCGACAAAAGCCTGTAAAAAATGTAGTAAAGCGAGTTCGTGACGGCCTCCATACACTCTTTAATCTTCCCGATGGCTACGAAGTTATTCTTGGTAACGGTGGATCTACTGCGTTCTGGGATATTGCAACGCTAGGTTTAATCCACGAGCGTTCCCAGCACTTAGTCTTTGGTGAATTTTCATCTAAATTCGCATCGGCGGCAAAGGATGCGCCATTCTTAGGCCAACCAACGGTCATTACATCTGAGCCTGGATCTCATCCACTATCCGTTGCTGAAGCTGGAATTGATGTCTATGCACTGACCCACAATGAAACAAGTACTGGCGTATCAATGCCAATTCTTCGCCCGGCTGGAATCGATGGGGCACTTGTAGTTGTCGATGCAACGAGTGCCGCAGGCGGTTTGTTGGTTAATCCGAAAGAGTTTGATACTTACTACTTTGCTCCACAGAAATCCTTTGCATCCGATGGCGGCCTATGGATTGCAATAATGAGTCCGGCTGCAATCGCACGGGTTGAATCTATTAAGGCCAGCGGACGTTGGATTCCTGCCTTCTTTGATCTAACAATTGCCATTGAAAACTCTCGCCTTGATCAGACATATAACACACCTGCAGTTGCAACATTAATCTTGCTGGCAGAACAAATTGAATGGATGAATGCCGGCGGAGGACTTTCATTCACTGCTGGCCGAAGTGCGCAATCAGCTACCAACTTGTATTCATGGGCAGAGAAAACTAGTTATACAACTCCATTTGTTACAGATGCCGCGATGAGATCTAATGTAGTTGGCACAATTAACTTTGAAGACTCTATCGATGCCACAAAGATTGCCGCGGCACTTCGTGCAAATGGGATTGTTGATACCGAGCCGTACCGCAAGTTAGGTAAAAATCAACTACGAATCGGAATGTTCCCGGCCGTTGACCCTTCCGATGTTGAAGCACTAACTATGTGCATCGACTATGTAGTTGCGGCGCTCTAGGGGATGTCAAGGAGTTTTCATCGCGACCGAACCTTCTGGGTTACATCGACTCAAACAGCGATTGTTAACTTCTACTTAGGAGGCTTTGGTCCAGCACAATCTTTACTGCGTGCAGATCAAGGCACGTCATTAACTGTCGCCGGATTACACGGGACGGCAATGGGAGTTGCCGCAATCTTTGCAGGGTATGCCAACCCACATATCGCCCATCGCTTTGGCCGCACACGCGCTGGTTGGATTGGTCTTGCAATATTTAGCACCGGCTTAATGATGTTCGTGATTTTTCCACCGGTGGTTTTGACTCTGCCGGCCACATTAATCACCGGTTTTGGAACCTCAATGATCATTAATAATGCGATGACCTCCTTGTCACACCACTATGGCAAGGCCGCTGCAGTGGCAATCCCACAAGCTAATGGGGTCTCTTCCATTGGCTTTATTATGGGCACGGCATTAATCGGTGGAATTGCAATTCTCTTTCCGAGTTTTTGGCGAATCGGTCTTTTAATGGCCATTCCCGTGGCCTTGGCTCTATTTTTAATAGGTCGCAATAAAGATGTCGATGACCATGTTCCCGATGAAGCAGGACCTCAGAGAGGAAAATTATCGCGCAGATTTTGGATTTCCTGGATCGCTTTTGTGGCATGTATCTCTAGTGAGTTCGCTGTCTCCTTTTGGGCTGCAGCGCTACTAAAAGATCGAGTGGGTTCGACGGCGGCAATATCAACTGTCGCACTAGTTGGCTTAGGCGTTGGCATGGCCCTGGGCCGTTGGTACAGCGGGCGCTTGCTCAAGCGCTTTACTTTAGATAATCAATTTTTGATTTCGATTGCTGTGCAATTCGTTGGCTTTGTGGCCTTTTGGCTATCGCACATTATGTTTATAAGTGCGATAGCCCTATTTGTAATCGGCCTTGGAGTTTCAATCCAGTTTGCTCTTGCTTCGATTCGCTTAATAGCATTAAGTGATAACCGTCCAGATCTTGCCATAGGTCAAACTTCACTGGCCGCGGGTATCGCAATTGCCGCAGCACCGTTCTTGCTAGGCGTGCTGGGCGATAACTTCGGAATATCTCGCGCATATATTATGGTTCCAATATTGATCGCTATCTCATTTGCTATTGTAAAGTTAATTCCCTCGCATCCAGAAAAGGCGCTACTCAATGAGCTATAAAACACGCAGAATGGTTACGTTGGTAGTGCTCTTTGGGCTAATTATTATGATTGCCATCAGCGGACTTTAATACAGCAGCAACGCTTATATCTTCTGGAACGCTAACTCTATTTCGGTACTTAATCCAAACAAATATTGATGCACTCAGTGAAATTGCCCCGCACAAAGCAATCGTGGGTCTGATGCCGATGTAATCAGTTGCTAATCCGATTAAGGGTGAACCAAAAGGAGTTCCGCCCATAAAAATAAGTAGGTATAGACCCATAACCCGACCTCTTATCGCCGGATCGGTGCTTGTCTGAACTATTGAGTTGGCAGATACCAAGGTTGTGAGGGCGGTTACGCCGCATACTGGGAGCCAGAGAATATATGTTGTGTAATTTGGAAGTACCGAAAGAACGATTATCGAGATTGAAAAGATCGTCCCTCCAGCAATGACAAATCTCGTTGTCCTGAAGCGCTCTAATCGAGCCGAACCAATTGCCCCTGTCAACGAGCCGATCGCTATAAAAGTTCCCATCAGGCCAAAATTAGCTGGGCCTAATCCAAACTCTTGTGTGGCCATAAGGGCATTGAAGATTTGAAAATTTAGCCCGAAAGTTGCAAGAGCAAAGACCATAATCATCACGACGTAAATATCTGGACGCGCCTTTGCATAAGCAATTCCTTCGCGAATATTGCCCAAACTCTTGGGCTCATCCTGATGAAAGAACTCCTTGTTATTAAGCTTTACCAGGGCAAAGATCACGAAAAAATAGGATGCACCGTTAATGAGAAATGATGGGCCAGTACCAAAGGCGGCGATCAGGAATCCAGAGACCGCAGGGCCAATGAGGCGACCGCCATTAAAGTTAGCCGAATTTAGACTTACGGCATTGGGTAAATCAGCCGGGCCAACTAATTCGCTAGTGAAAGCCTGACGAACAGGCGCATCTATTGCCGTTGAGATTCCAAGTAAACCTGCAAGCACAAAAACATGCCAGAGCTGAACCACGTCTGCAATCACTAATAACCCAAGTCCGATCGATGCGGCCCCTCCAACGATATTTGTTGCAATTAAGACTTTGCGCTTATCAATTCGATCTGCGAGGGCTCCACCATGAAGTGAAAAAAATAGAACTGGTGCAAATTGCACCGCAGTGACAAGGCCTAAATATGTACCATTGTTATTAGTGAGCTCAAGGACTAGCCAATCTTGCGCAATGCGCTGGGCCCAACTTCCAATATTTGAAATGGTGTTTGCTGGAAAAAGTAGGCGGTAATTACGGTGGCGAAACGAACGCCAATTACCATCTTCTTTCACTGAGATTGGCATTACTCTTCTCTCATGGAATCAAATATCCGCCGAGTTGTAACCTTAGTAGCAATTGGAACAATCTGTTGGTTAGTCGCCGGCATATTTGCAATAACCATGAATGCCGATGCGAAAATCATTTGGACATGCGTTTTTGGTGCTTTCTTAGGCGCTGTGGGAATTCGATACTCAATACGCCGCTCAAGGCGCAGTGGCATTTAAGCCTCTAGTTGGGAAGCAATACCGCGCAAAACACGGCCTAAACGCTCAGCTTCAGGACCTGCTGGATGACGACCATGACGAAGGCCATTGCCAACGCGATCTAAAATTTTAATTGTGTCTTCAATCATCGCAGCTAAATCATCAGGATTAACGCGTGCGTTTTCAACAAGTGATGGTGGAGCATCTACGATATGAACCGACATTGCTTGCGGCCCTTTACGGCTATCAGCGACGCTGAATTCAAGTTTGGTGCCAGGTTTAACTGTTGAGACTCCAGCGGGAAGAGATGATGCAGCTAGGTAGACATCTTCGCCCTCATCATTTGCAATAAAGCCAAAACCTTTTTCTAATGAAAACCATTTAACGCGGCCTGTAGGCATGGGGTGACTCCTTTAGGTTTGTGCGTACTCGTGTAGCCGCGGGGTGCGGTCAGGGGATTAGTTTAACAGAGGTGCGACGAAGGTCGCTTCGGAATGCGCCCCGCATCCGTGATCAACGGAGACAACGCGTGCATCTTCTGGTGAGATTGCATTGGCACATACGCCAAAGGTTGAGCGTAATGAGCCGGCAATTTGAATGAAGAAGCCACATGAATGACATGGCTTGGGCGCCGATTCGGCCATGGGAGATTTAGGTCCACGGTCTCCTTCATACCAACGCTTGGCAGCTTGATCGCGGCCTTCGATAGACATAACGCGTGCACGACCAAAGCCAAGTTCGATAGCCATCGCGGTATCTAAATCTTCATCGGCGGGAAGTGCCGCAGCACCTGTTACTAAACGCGTGTCATCAAGTGAGCTTGGAACAATGTCGCCAACACCAACATCACCGGGTTGAATACGATCGCGATATGGAATCCAGTCGGGAGCGATGAGTGCATCGGGTCCTGGAAGAACAACGACATCACAGATTGTTGGCTGTGCATCTGCGTCAACTTTTGCAACAGTTACACACCAACGCCAACCTTTATATCCTGCAAGCTTTGCCTCAAATAAATATGTAGCGACGCGATCTTCATCATCAAATTCAACCGAAACAAATCCACCGATTTCAGATGCACCGTGGAGCTCATCGATTATTGCATTACGGGCAAGGTCGGTCGCATCAAAGGGCGCACTCGCAGCTGGGGCGCCTTTAGCTTTTTTAAATAACGACTTCTTTGCCATGGCATAAGGATAAAGCAGAACGCCGTCCCCGTGTTAATCGGAGACGGCGTTCCACGTAATTAGGGGGCTTTAGAAGTCCATATCTCCGCCACCTTGTGGCATTGGTGCTGGATTCTTTTCTGGCTTATCTGCAATCACAGCTTCAGTTGTAATGAAGAGCGCTGCAATCGATGCCGCATTTTGAAGTGCAGAGCGAGTGACCTTAGCTGGATCGATGATGCCAGCTTTAATCATGTCTACATACTCTCCAGTTGCTGCATTTAATCCCTGACCTGAAGGTAAGTGACGGACCTTCTCAACTACAACTCCGCCTTCAAGTCCAGCGTTAATTGCGATCTGCTTAAGTGGAGCTTCGATTGCGAATTCAACAATCTTTGCACCAGTTGCTTCATCGCCAACGAGTGATAACTTCTTGAATACTGCTGTGCCTGCCTGTAGAAGTGCAACACCGCCACCGGCGACGATTCCCTCTTCAACAGCGGCCTTGGCATTGCGTACTGCATCTTCAATGCGGTGCTTGCGCTCCTTGAGTTCAACCTCAGTTGCAGCTCCAGCCTTGATAACAGCTACGCCACCGGCAAGCTTTGCAAGGCGCTCTTGCAGCTTCTCGCGGTCATAATCTGAATCGGACTTTTCAATCTCTGAACGAATCTGTGCGACGCGACCCTTGATAAGTGCCTCATCTCCAGCACCCTCAACGATTGTTGTCTCATCCTTGCTGATAACAACCTTGCGAGCGCGACCCAATAGTTCTAGACCGGCTTGATCAAGCTTGAGACCAACTTCTTCAGAGATAACTGTTGCACCTGTAAGAATTGCAATATCTTGAAGCATCGCCTTGCGACGATCTCCAAAACCTGGCGCCTTAACAGCTGCAGAGCGGAAAGTTCCGCGAATCTTATTTACTACCAATGTTGCAAGAGCTTCGCCTTCAACATCTTCGGCAATGATTGCAAGTGGCTTACCTGATTGCATGACTTTTTCAAGAACAGGAACCAAGTCCTTGATATTTGTAATCTTTGAGTTAGCGATCAACACGTAAGCATCCTCTAGGACAACTTCCATGCGATCCTGGTCGGTTACAAAGTATGGAGAGATATAGCCCTTATCAAAGCGCATTCCTTCAGTGAGCTCTAGCTCTAAACCGAAAGTATTTGACTCTTCAACAGTGATGACGCCCTCTTTGCCAACCTTGTCCATCGCCTCAGCGATCATTTCACCGATAGTTGCATCTGCTGCAGAAATTGATGCAGTTGCAGCGATCTGCTCCTTGGAATCTACGCTCTTTGCCATAGACAATAGTTCAGCGACGATTGCATCGACTGCCTTTTCAATTCCGCGCTTGAGTGCCATTGGGTTTGATCCGGCGGCGACGTTGCGTAGGCCTTCGCGAACAAGGGCTTGAGCCAATACCGTTGCAGTGGTTGTTCCATCTCCTGCAACATCATCAGTCTTCTTAGCAACTTCCTTTACTAGCTCTGCGCCAATCTTTTCCCATGGATCTTCTAAATCAATCTCTTTTGCAATTGAAACGCCATCGTTAGTAATTGTTGGGGCGCCCCACTTCTTTTCAAGAACTACGTTACGTCCACGGGGTCCGAGGGTTACTTTGACCGCATCGGCCAAAATATTCATTCCGCGCTCTAGACCGCGACGTGCTTCTTCGTTAAAGGCAATCTGCTTTGCCATGAGTTGTGCTCACTTTCCTTAGATTTAGGTGGGGGCTTTATCACTCGCACCCCGAGAGTGCTAACGCCAAATCTACGGGAGGTGCTCCAAGGACGCAAAACGAGAGGATATTTAGCGGGTAATGCGGGTGGACATGCGGGCCTCGCGCAGGCGGCGAAGGCGTTTTACCAGCATTGGGGCGGCCATGAGGGCATCATCCCGGTCGATCAAATCATTGAGAAGTTGGTAATAGCGCGGTGCACTGAGGTCGAAGAGCTCTTTTATCGCCGTCTCTTTAGCGCCCGCATAGCGCCACCAGCTAGCTTCAAAATCAAGGATGCGCGACTCTAAATCACTTAAGCCGCTATGCATCGTTGGCTCTTCTTGTGCGGACATGGGTTAAAGGGTATCGGGGTGAGAAGCGAAAGTGTGGGATTTAAAGCCTATTTAAAATGATCTCGATATCACTAATTTTTGTCCATGGATTAACAATTGCAAATCTCAGAATTGGTTGACCGTGATGTGAGGATGGTGGAATAAAACCTACTTGGTCGGCTAATAAGGCATCAGACCAATTTTGATAATCCTTAGCTGACCAACCTTTATGCGTGAATGCAACAATAGAAAGTTCGGGTTCGCATACAAGTTCTAAATTTGGATGCGCCTTAACTAATTGCGCGGCAGCTTGGGCGACTTCAATTGTATGTTCCATTGCATCGGTATATGCATCAGTTCCATGTGCTGCAAGTGAAAACCAAAATGGTAATCCGCGGGTGCGACGTGTTAATTGAATTGCGTAATCAGATGGCGACCATGCGCCATCTTTTAAAGTATCTAAATACGAAGCGTGCTGCGAATGCACGGCGCGTGCGAGTTCGGGTTCGCGGTAAATGAGTGCACATGCATCAAAGGGCGCAAATAACCACTTATGGGGATCGACAATAAATGAGTCAGCCTCTTCGACGCCATCGAATTTCGAGCGCACCGATGGTGCACACAAAGCCGCTAAACCATATGCGCCATCTACATGAAACCAGATACCACGATCGTGGGCGGCGGTAGCGATGCCCTTCAAGTCATCGATGATTCCTAAATTTGTCGTACCTGACGTTGCAACAACTGCGAACACGCGTGAACTAGTCGATGCATGAAGTTCGTCAATCGCTTTGGCAACAGCGGCTCCCATCAACTTTCCATTTGCAGCAACGGGCACCTTTAATACATCAACATCCATGACATTTGCTGCCGTAACAATTGATGAGTGCGCCTCTTCGCTGCAGGCAATTACCCATCGCCCTGCATCTGGGTGCTTTTTCCGTGCCTCTGCTCGAGCAACAACCAACGCCGAAAGATTTCCCATCGTTCCGCCTTGAACAAAAACTCCACCCGCTGATTGCGGCAACCCAGCTAAATCTGATAGCCAACGCAGCGCTTGGTTTTCAGCAAATACTGCGCCTGCTCCTTCTTGCCACGATCCGCCATAGAGGGCACTGGCACCAACAACTAAATCAAAAAGGTTTGCATACTCACTCGGCGCAGATGGAATAAAAGCTAAATTGCGCGGGTGGTCGGTAGAGATACATGCCTTAGCTAAAACGCTCGTGAAGACTTCAAGAGCGTGATGCCCGCCCAGTCCGCGTGCCGTAATCGTGTTACCGACCTCTGAAAATAAATCCTCGGCGGTGCGAGGCCCATCCAGTGGTGGATCATTTTTTAAACGATCAAGGCTGTATGCCAAAACCTCTTGGGCAAGTGCCTCAACTTCGGCCGTAAATTCATGCACTTTTGGCCGCCTTCTTTATAATATTTCGAAGCATAGTTGGAAAGACAAAGAAGTGAAATGGCGAGATTAGATACCAGTAGAGCTGTCCACCGAGACCGCGGGGATTAAAGGTAGCCTCCTGCACAATTCGCGTCTTCCCATTTTCTGAGGTAACCGTGAACTCCAGCCAGGCTTTGCCAGGCAAAACCATTTCAGCATAGAGTTTCAATCGATGACCTTGCTCGAGAGCTTCAACACGCCAAAAATCTAAACTCTCACCAACGCGCAAATAATCTGGATCACGGCGCCCACGACGCAAACCAACGCCACCGACAAAGCGATCTAAAACACCACGCCCCCACCATAGAAAATCGGAGCCAAACCATCCATGCTCTCCGCCGATGCCCTCAATTTGGCGCCAGATTTTTTCTATTGAAACATCAGTTAATGCCTCTCGGCGATCACTTAAAACACTTTCGCCGGCCCATTCGGGATCCCCTTGTGCTTTTTGCCATGGAGCAGTTGGTCCAGTTGCATCTGACCAACGGGTTTCAACGCCATGATCGGTAATTTTGGATAGCGCCAAGTTAATAGCTGTTGCTACATCCGTAAGTCCCTCTGGTGGTGGTGGAATCACAGCGTTAATACTTTTTGCCGGATCTGCGACAACTTCACTAATCAATGATCCAACGAGTGGGCGCGCTAGAGCAGTTGGTACGGGTGTAACTAAACCAATCCACAAACTAGAAAGTCCCGGTGTTAGTACGGGAATCTTTATTATCCAGCGCTTTTTTAAGCCAGAGAGTTTGGCAAATTTTTGCATCATGTCGGCATATGTGAGAACTTCTGGCCCACCAATATCAAAAACTTTTCCAACTGGCTCTTTTAATTCCGCTGCATTCTTTAAGTAATAAAGGACATCACGAATAGCGATCGGATGGGTTCGGTTCATGACCCATTTAGGCGTCGTCATAATCGGTAGTCGATGGGTTAAGTGGCGTAGCATCTCAAAACTTGCCGAACCTGAACCAATGATGATTCCAGCTCGTAACTCCATGACTGGAACTGATGTGCTTGCTAACTCTGTGCCTGTGCGTGCGCGCGAAGCTAGATGTTTACTAATATTTACATCGTTTGCGATGCCTCCGAGATAAACAATCTGTGCAACACCGGCCGCCTCTGCCGCTTGTGCAAAGTTGCGCGCCATTTCAGCTTCAACCTCATGAAAGTTTGGGCCAAGGTTGATGGAGTGCAGTAAGTAATAAGCGGTATGAACTCCAGCTAATGCCGCATCTAAATCAGCTCGACTCTCGGCACTACCTTCGCTAATTTCAACGGCACTTGCCCAGGGCTGGCCTTTCACTTTATTGCGATCGCGTACAAGAATTCGAATATCAAATCCTCCATCGACCAATGCTCGAACTAATCGACCTCCTACGTAGCCAGATGCGCCGGTGATTAGGAATTTACGGGTTTGGATTGGAGCACTCATGCATGAAAGCCTAGACTCAGGTGCATGCAAAGGAAACTTGAAAAACCTCGGGTCGTTATTCTTGGCGCCGGTTTTGGAGGCTTAACTGCAGCCAAAGCGATGGCTGATTTTGCCAATGTGACTCTCGTTGACCGACATAATTTCCAAACATTTCTCCCCCTTTTGTACCAGGTTTCAACTGCCGGACTTGCCGCCGATCATGTTGCTCACCCAGTCCGCGGCGCGCTTCGTAAAACTGGAGTCGCTTTTCGAATGGGATCTCCGATTTCAATTGACCATAAAAACAAAACTATAAAGTTAGACAGTAGCGAAACCCTTGAGTTCGATCACCTTGTAGTGGCACTGGGATCAGTAACGGCCGACTTTGGCGTCCCTGGAGTGCATGAGCATGCCCTTGGCATGAAAAGTGTTCACGAGGCAATCACAATTCGTGCCGAGGTAATGCGCCGATTTGAAGATCTCTGTCGTTTCGAGGATGAAACTATTTTTTCAATTGCCGTCGTTGGTGGTGGGCCAACGGGAGTCGAGATGGCTGGAGCCTTTGCTGAACTTGTACGGGGACCGCTAAAAAATGACCAAGCACAGGCCGCCGCACATATTGAAATCTATTTAATCGAAGCGGGTCCACGTTTATTGCCTAGTTTTTCAGAGAGCCTTTCAGAGCGAACGAAAAGAGATCTAGAAAAGCTTGGCGTAAAGGTTCGGCTCAATACCTCCGTTGCTGCGATTGAGTCACGAGAGATACAGATTAAGGGTGGGACAGCGATTCCATCAGAGGTAACTATTTGGGCCGCTGGAGTACAGGGTGAACCAACTGCAGCAAGATTAAACCTCCCTTTAGCAAATTCACGGATAGATGTAGAACAATCGCTGCAAGTCAAAAACTATCCTTACATGTGGGCCATTGGCGATATCGCTGGGATAAAAGGCAAAGACGGACGCATCTTGCCGATGGTCGCCCCAGTTGCCTTGCAGCAAGGAAAATTCGTTGCCCGACAGATACAGCGAATTTTAAAAGCTCAACCTTTACTGCCTTTCATTTATCGCGATAAGGGTTCAATGGCAACGATTGGACGACATAAGGCCGTTGTTGAAGTAAAAGGTTTTAAGTTAGTAGGAATTCCGGCTTGGTATGCGTGGTTATTTTTGCATTTGTTCTATCTATTAGGCGGGCGCAATAAGATTGGGACCATGGCCGATTGGACTTGGAACTACTTAACTTTTGACCGCGGTAATCGGCATATTATGGATTCGATGTAATGCCAGAATATGTAAACCTGCGAGGTCATAACCTCTATTCCTATGAGTGGGAAAATGATGGAGAGGCCGTCGTTTTATTACATGGTGGCTTGAGTAAAACTTCGAGTTGGGACTACATCATGGTCCCGCCACTTGAAGATGAGTTTCATGTCTTTGCCTATGATCGCACTGCACATGGCTTTACCGGAGACCAGCCAGGTAGCCTGCACTTTGACTTTCAAACCCTTGAAGCGATTGCATATCTAGAAGACATTGTTAAGGAGCCTGCGCATTTAATTGGCTGGAGTGATGGCGGAAATATTGCATTAAAAGTCGCGATTGCGCGCCCTGACCTTGTTAAATCTATAGTTGCGATTGGTGCGAATTATCACTTTAGCGGGGTTATGCAGGCATTTGATAACCCTGAAGTTTCACAAGATGACCAAGCTGAGTACAACTTAATCTCTCCCGATGCACCACACACGTTGCTGGAAAAAATTATCCGCATGTACGCAATTTGGGGTAGCGAGCCCACGCTTACGCTTGAGGATATTGCCACAATTCAATGTCCGGTGCTCGTACTGGTTGGCGATGATGATGTGATAAATCATTCACATACGATTTCCCTTTTTGAAGCCTTACCACTGGGGCAGTTAGCGGTTATTCCAGGTACTTCACATGCGGTCATTAAGGAAAAACCTGGGTTAACGAACGCGGTAATTATCGCCTTCTTAGAAGATTTAAGTTATCCAGTCACGCTCATGCAGGTGCGCCGTACTAGCAATCAACCGGAGTAATTTTCCCATTCGTAACATCGTAAATCGCACCGCCAACTACAACACCTTTATTTAATAATGGATATGAGCGAACGCGATTCACATCGGTAATTAAAGCTTTTGATTGATCAGAGACCGTACGAAACTCAAGACTGCGAGTATCGACTCCGTGCTCTCTTTCAATGAGTGCGTGGATATCTGATTCTTCGCCCATGGCCATTCGACAGTTTGTGTGCGGCATAATCAAAATACGCCGTACACCGAGTAAATACGTGGCCAAGACAAGTGTTCGAAGAACGTCCTCGGTCACGCGTGCACCGGCGTTACGTAGAATCTTTGCATCTCCTGGATTCATGCCAACAACAGATAAAGGGGTAATGCGAGAGTCCATACAGGTAACGATTGCCATACCTTTTTGGGCAACACCAGTTAGTTCGGAGTATTTAAAGCCCTTGACGTACTCATCATTTGCCGCAAAAGCATCGGCGAACTCTTCATGAGGAAAGTGAGGCATCAATACTCCCTTCACTAAAACTACGAGCCCCCCGTCAGGATTGAACTGACGACCTGCGCATTACAAGTGCGCTGCTCTACCACTGAGCTAGAGAGGCCTACGTGCGAACACGTACCGGTCTTGCGACCAGCGGCAATTATGGCAGTGAGTTGCAAAAACTTGAAATCGAGAAGTTTGGGTGGGTCAAAAGGGTAGGTTGTGCCCGTGAGATTAGGCGTATTGGATGTGGGATCTAACACGATTCATCTGCAAGTGATGGATGCCCACCCAGGTGCCAGACCCAGCCCCGCTACGAATTTCAAGGTTGAGCTCCGACTTACGCAATACCTTGATAAATCGGGAAGCATCTCCATTGATGGAATCAAGCTTCTGCATGAGGCGATATCTCAAGCCGTCTTACATGCAAACGAAAACGATACTGATGAGATTTTAGCCTTTGCTACTTCTGCAGTGCGCGATGCAAAAAATGGCTCTCAAATCATCAAAGAGATTAATGAGCAACACCAGATTGATTTACAGATTCTCACGGGTGAAGAAGAGGCTCGAATGACTTTTCTAGCCGTCCGTCGATGGCTGGGGTGGTCGGCTGGAAAGTTGCTAGTTCTAGATATTGGGGGCGGATCTTTGGAGATCGCATCTGGCATCGATGAAAACCCTGAATCTGCCATCTCCCTTCCCTTTGGTGCGGCTCGACTCACCCGTGATTTCCTTAGTGGCGATCCCTACTCGAATAAAGATGTGAAGTTTCTTGAAGATTTTGTAGCCAGTAAATTGGAGGAATCCCTACCGCCAATTCTTCGATCACATGATGCTAATCATTTTGTGGGAACGAGCAAGACTTTTAGAACTTTGGCAAGACTGTCTGGACATTGGTTTAATGAAAATCCAAAGTTTCTTGAGATTACCAATTTAAAGGCATTGACTACAAAGCTTGTTGAGATGCCTAATACAGCGCGTGCCCAATTACCTGGAGTATCTAGCACTCGTGCGCTTCAGATTGTGGCTGGTGCAATTGTGGCTCGGGCCGCGATGGAAGTCTTAGAAATAGAAAAATTAGAGATATGTCCCTGGGCTCTTCGTGAAGGAATAGTTTTGCGAAGGCTCGATTGGTTACAGGGTTAATTTAAGTATTAGGGGCGCTAACCCAGTCAATTGCAATTATTTCTCCACCCCTATGGTGGAGTACCCACGCTTCTCCAGGTTTTAACTCTTGGCCAAGCTCTTTAAAATTCTTTTTTCCAATTAGTTTCTTTAACAGCTTGGGAAGTATTGGGTTATGGCTACAAATAATCGCACTGGCTCCGCTGTCCATAAGATCCTGGGCGTAATCGAGAGCGGCCTCTTTATCTTTAGCGAATTTATACTCGCCCAAATCCGCTGAGAAAATCGGGTGCATGTTCAAGGCACGCGTCATTGGCTCGATAGTTTCGATACAACGCATTGCATCAGAGGAGTGGACCACTTGTATTCCATAGGGCAAGTACTTTGATAAAAGGCGTTTAGCTTGAATCTGTCCAACATTGGCCAGGGGGCGATCACCATCATCCCCATCCCAATCTTCCCGCTTGATTGCCTTTGCGTGACGCAGAAGTACAAGTGGGGTTGTTCCAGTGCCGAACTCACAAAAGAAATCAACGATAGAACGGTCATCATCTAAAGTTAACTTTTTCCGAGCATCTGCTGGAGATAGCCACAAAATCTGATCCACCTCTTGCGGATTTGGCTTTCCAGTGGGCTCGCTAACTGCCTGTGCAGACCAGTATTTAGCTAATTTGGTGGTTCCATCGACCATGTATGTCACATGTCCAATTTCAGGTCCAAAGACTGCCGAATATCCAGTCTCCTCCATAACTTCGCGATGGGCGCAACCAATCATTGTTTCATTCGGATCTAATTTGCCCTTTGGTAGGGACCAGTCGTCATAGCGTGGGCGATGGATTAAAGCGATCTCTACATTCTTTTTGGCGTCAAATCGCCAGAGAACGGCACCGGCTGCATAGATAACAGCATTTTCACTATCTTTCATTTACCGATTCTTTCCATATTGTTTGATCATTATTGTGTGAACATCCTTCAGCGGTTTTCCTTGCTCATCACAGCTTCTTCTTACCCACTGCTTACCGGTTAACTCCCAGCTGGAAGTTTGATCAGAGAGACCTAGATCAAGAATCCCTTGCAACCTTATGTGATGTTCTTTTCTGTCAACGCGAATCAAGCTCTCCACTCGACGATCCAAGTTACGGCCCATCAAGTCCGCGCTTCCAATCCAGTATTCGCTATCTCCACCATTAACAAAATGAAAGATGCGCGAATGTTCAAGGAAGCGACCCAAAACAGATTTAACGGTTATATTCTCTGAGATACCTTTAAGCCCTGGCTGTACGGCGCAAATACCACGCACTAATAAATCGATTTTTACTCCAGCTTGGGATGCTTCATAAAGTTTTGCAACAAAGTGCTCATCGAGAATGGAATTGAGCTTAAATTGAATGCCCGCTGGCTTGCCTTCTCTTACATTCGCAATTTCGCGATCAATCCGCTCGGTAATTCCTGAACGCAACGTTCGAGGCGCAACAAGTAATCGAGAGTATGTCGATTGTGGAGCAAAACCGGAGAGTTGATTGAAAAGTTTCGTTAAATCCTCTGTTAATTCAATATCCGTACTCAGGATTCCCAAATCCTCATACATACGCGCAGTCTTTGGGTTGTAATTTCCTGTTCCAATATGACAATAGCGACGCAAGCCTTGCGGTTCATCGCGAATGATCAATGAGAGTTTTGCATGGGTCTTCAAACCCATAAGTCCATAGACAACATGCACTCCAGCGGCTTCAAGTTTTCTTGCCCATCGCACATTTGCCTGCTCATCAAATCGGGCGCGTATCTCGATGACCGCTAAGACTTGCTTGCCGGCTTCGGCGGCTTCAATGAGTGACTCAATAATCGGTGAATCTCCAGAAGTGCGATACAAGGTCTGTTTAATGGCCAATACATGTGGATCCTGGGCGGCACTTTCTAAGAAGCGCACAACCGATGAAGTGAAGGATTCATAGGGGTGGTGGAGCAGTATCTCCCCTTGGCGTATTGCAGCAAAAAATAAATCCGTGTCCTCCGGGTCGACTTCAGAGAGAGCATGCGCCGTTCGTGAACTGAATTTCTCAAACTTTAGCTTTGGAAAACCAAGATCTGCAATCTTATGCAATGAGGTGAGATCTAGGGGTGATGGCGCGTGAATGATATTGACTTCACTAATCCCAAGTTCGTTTGCCAGGCGCTCGACTAATCGCGCTTCGACGCCGCTCTCAATTTCAAGTCGCACTGGTGGACCAAAACGGCGGCGAGCCAGCTCGGCTTCAAGGGACAATAAAATATCCTCTGACTCTTCTTCATCAAGATCTAAATCTTGGTTTCGCGTAACTCTAAATGCGTAGTGCTCTTCAATAATCATTCCCGGGAAAAGCTCTTGCAAGTTAATTGCGATCAGATCTTCGATAGGAATGAATCGAGTTGATCCATTTTTTGCAGTCGCAATGAATCGTGGAAGAATCTCGGGTACCTTAACGCGGGCGAAAAACTCTTCATTCGTAGTTGGATTCTTTACAATCACGGCCAGGTTGAGAGAGAGTCCAGAGATATAAGGAAATGGATGCGAAGGGTCGACGGCTAATGGAGTTAATACGGGGAAGATTCGATCTTTAAATAATCTATCCACGTAATCCTGTTCGATCTCGTTCAAATTATCCCAATGCAGGAATTCAATACCCTCGGCTCTAAGTTTGGGCATGATGTCATCGTGGAAAACTCTCGACTGTCTGTCAACCAACTCTTTTGTATGTCGAGAAATTTCAGCCATTAAATCCTTCGGAGCAAAACCTGCAACATTCGGTGTGATGATTTCATTTTCAATCTTGCTCATGAGAGTTGCAACGCGGACCATGAAAAACTCATCTAAATTAGAAGAGAAGATGGCCAGAAAGCGAAGCCGCTCGAGTAGAGGAATGGTCGAATCTTCAGCAAGCTCCAAGACTCGTTGATCAAAGGAGAGCCAACTGAGCTCCCTATCGGTCACGTTCTCGAACTTCATTGTCTGATACTCCAGTTTCAGGGTGAACTACGGGTAACCAGAGTACGGCCAGCAGGTTAACCCGCAACAATTTCGCACCAATTGCGCTCAACTGGCAGACTAAAGCCCATGATCACGAGCTACTGGATGAGCCCTGAAACGACATCGGTTAACCGATTGCCTATGCTCAATATTGAGCATATTGAGAAGATCTCTCTCGATGGCACCTGGCGCTTTCAGCTTCTCCGCAGCCCGCTAGAACGCATCGGCAAGAAGTGGTCATCGATCTCCGTGCCCGGTTTATGGACAATGCAGCCTGAGAGTGAGGTTTTTTTCGATAAGCCGATCTACACAAATGTTCAGATGCCCTTTGAGGAGCAACCACCTTTTGTTCCGTCCGAAAACCCACACGGTGTATATGAGCGTGATTTTGAACTTCCCGAGAGTTGGAAAGATAAGCGAATTGTCTTACAGCTTGGTGGATATGAATCCGTAGCACTGCTTTTCATTAATGGGATTGAAGTCGGCATGACTAAAGATTCACGCCTTGCCGCAGAGTTCGATATTACGAAATTCTTACGACGTGGATCTAATGTGATTCGTATCGATGTTACAAAATGGTCAGACTCAACTTTTATTGAAGATCAAGATCAATGGTGGCATGGCGGCATCACCCGTTCAGTAAAACTATTTGCAACACACAAGGTTTTTATTGAGCGTTTTTACACAACTGCTGGTCTTGAAAAAGACGGCACTACTGGAACTTTAGATATTCGCGCTCAAATCTCATCGGTTGATAATGCACCAACCGATGGCTATACATTGTGCGCATACATCGAAGAGCTTCCTAAAGTTAAATCGGCTCGGATGTCACAAACTGTTCATACATTCACTGCTCCAATCTGGACTGATTACAATGAAGAGTTACGAAATGCTAGCAGCGCATATTTTCATGGAAAATTCTGGGCAGGTAATATGCCTGAAAAAACTCGCGCCTTTATCGAACAGGCTGAACCGCACCCTGCTGGAGCTATTGCGTTTAAAACAACCGTGCCTCGTATCAAGCCTTGGTCGGCTGAAAATCCTCAGCTATATACATTAAATATTGAGCTCTGCGATCCATCAGGGCAGGTAATAGAGATTTCATCGCAGCGAATTGGCTTTAGATCGGTCAAGGTTGTTGGTTGCGATTTATTGATCAACGGCGAGCCGGTTATTTTCTACGGGGTCAACCGTCACGATTTCAATCGATATACCGGGCGTGCATTAACTCGCGATGATATGCGCGAAGATTTACTTGAACTCAAGCGATGGAACTTCAACGCTGTACGGACCTCGCATTATCCAAACGATGCCGCCTTTCTTGATTTATGCGACGAGCTTGGTTTCTATGTGATCGGTGAGGCCAATATTGAGTCTCATGCATTCATTTCGTCAATCTGTAATGATCCAAAGTATTTAACCGCATTCGTCGATCGCGTTGGCCGCATGATTCAACGCGATATTCATCATCCTGCGGCAGTCATGTGGTCGCTCGGAAATGAATCAGGTGCCGGCACCAACCATGAGGCAGCTGCAGCCTATGCGCGCGCCTTTGATCCCACACGTCCGCTGCATTATGAGGGCGGTATTCGCGGAAACTGGATGGGTAGTCATTCGTTAACAGATGTAATAGCTCCGATGTATCCGGCAATCAGTGCAATTAAAGAGTATGCGACATCTAGAAAGGCCGACCGTCCCTTAATCATGTGCGAGTACTCGCATGCAATGGGAAATTCAAATGGAACCTTGGCGGAGTATTGGGAAGTCATTGAATCAACTCCTGGCCTGCAGGGTGGATTTATCTGGGAGTTTTGGGATCACGGACCGGTTCAAACTCTGCCCAATGGCACCACCCGCAATGCATACGGTGGAGATTACGGTGAAGTAAAGCATGATGGAAACTTTTGTTGCGATGGAATGGTATTTCCAGATCGCACCGCAAAGCCTGCCATGCATGAGTTTAAGGCGATAGCAGCACCTGCACTTATAAGTAGTGCTAAGGCATCTACTGGAAACTTTAAAATCTTTAACAAACACTTTTTTAAAGATTTAAGTGAGTACGAAGTTCATTGGTCTATCACTCGCGATGGAGTAATTTCTGATGGCGGCAAAGTAAAGCTGCCTAAAGTTTCACCGCGTAAGACCGTCGCCTTTAGGATTAAATCGAATCTCTTAAATAAACCTGATGGCTTGGGCGAGAGATTCATAACTTTCACTATCGTCCGTATCGCCAGCACTGCTTGGTCTTCATCAATGAGTGAAGTCGGCTGGAACCAACTTCCGCTTCCTTCACGTTCTTTGATAGTTAAGGTTGCGAAGCACTCGGAGCTATTTACTGACGTAGTCGATGATTATGGTCAGATAGTAATGCCTCACGGCGCAGTAGCGCCTGTTCTTTCACTCTGGCGAGCACCAACAGATAATGATCGCATCGGGCATATCGCAACCAAGTGGAATCGATGGGGCTTGCGCGATATTGAGCGCACCGATTGCGTCGTTTCTCAATCGGGTACGAGTGCCAAAATCACAAATGTGTGGGAGACAAGTGCTGGCATCAAAATTAAACATACTCAAGTAATCACTCCAGTTGCCGATGGTTTTAGAGTTAAAGAGAGTGTGGTTCTGCCGAAGTTGCTTGATGATGTTGCACGTGTTGGCACTAACTTTGAGCTAGATGGTGGGTTATCTGATCTGACATGGTTTGGATCTGGCCCACACGAGTCATACCCAGATAGAAAAATTGCTCGTATTGGTCGTTACATCTCCAGCGTTGCCGACCAATACATCCCATATGTGCGTCCACAGGAAAATGGGGGACACGACGGCGTGCGCTGGTTTGAACTCACAAACGCTGCTGGGCATGGGGTTCGGATTCATTTATCCAAAGCTTTGCAGGTATCTGTGACGCCTAACCGCGCTGTGGATTTAGCCGATGCAACCCATGATGTAGAAGTAATCGCCTGTGGAAATACCGTTGTTCATATCGATGCCGCTCACCGTGGCCTCGGAACGGCTTCCTGCGGTCCAGATACTTTACCGAAATACATTATCAAATCCGGTGTTCATACGTGGGAGTGGGTTGTTACTTCAATCCGTGATTAATTAATCTAGGTGCGAAAGTGGCCAGTGAATTGCAATTGGATATTTACAGCTACGCCCATCCCCCGATGATTTACCTCGTGCACGTCGCCACATCCAAGGCAGCGCAAAGGTTATAAACCACGCTGATGTCACAATGGCTCGCACCACCTTCGACTTCTCCTTCGCAGGTGGTAGTGGATCTCTCCAACTCGCATCAAACGGGAGTTCGATAAGTTCGAGAACTGCCTGCGATACTCGATCATGGCCCATAGCATTTAAGTGGAGTCGATCAAAGGCTAGGAATCGGCGATCGCTAAATGCAATCTCTTCATTAGCATCGGCGATAATCGCACCAACTTCTAACCCTACTGTTCGCACGTTTCGATTGAATTCGCTAAACCGCTGCTCCCACATTTTTGCAGAGCGTCCAGTGTTGCCAGTTCTTTCTAAAACGGTGAAAAGCATAATTGTTGCACCAGAGGTGGCTAGACGTCGTATTGCATCTGCATAGAGCGGCAGAACGAGCTCAGCCTTGTATCCAGGTCGTATGACATCGTTTGCGCCAGCATGGAAAGAAATGAGTGTCTGTGGACCGGTTACTTGGACAAG
>JBILUX010000056.1:0-6906 GCA_044370765.1 Candidatus Planktophila sp.
GACCATCATCGAGAACTTCTATGAAACTCAGCCCAAGCAACCAGATCGGATATCCCCATTCAGATTCATCGCTGACTACGTGCCTCTTATGGCCATCTTTATCCAAACTCCAAAGGTTCCACCAACCACTTTGATCACTAATGTAATAAAGCAAGTTGTCGTTGCCCCATTCAGGGCCAAGGCAAGATTCGTTGACTCCACCCGCAACCACTCGAATGTTTTTAAGAGTTCCCGCTAAGACTTCTGCAACCTTAATCTCAGTGCCATCCCATGGCATCTGAGGGTGTTCCCAACAGACCCAGACTAATTGAGATTCATCTTCAGAGGGACGCAAGTGGGAATAAAAGTGCGAAGATGATTCAATTACTCGAATTTCATTTATACCAATCGCAATAATTGCTCGAGTAACAACGCCAGCAATATGAGTTTCCCGAACGCACCAAATTTCTCCGCCTACTGAAATTATTTCTGCATAACGATGGATTTCAGTCGCTGGCACAATTGGAGTTATTGCTTCGGGAATGCCACCAATCTCGGTGCGGTAAATACGTTGATCGCTCTTATTTACAAAGTAGAGGCAACTTTTTCCATCACGAACTATTCCGTGCCAACTCATTCCGCCCATTTCATGCACTTGAGTTGATGCGCTCCAAGGAGAAGAAAAGAGATCACCATGCAGTCGGCTCACAACGATGGTTCGACCGTTCTGAGAAGGTCGCATCTCATCCCACCAAATATCTTCGCCAACAACTTGCGAGAACATATTGAAGTTACCTGCATCCGCAAGCATCTCTGCTGTTAGTGGAGATGGCCAAGTACCCGGTTTGCGTTGAGATTTCATCAGAGAAGACTTACACCCAAGAGTGCCCTCCGCAATAGATTTGAATTCGCGGATAGCCACGAAACTTGGTGGCGGGTGAAGGATTTGAACCTTCGAAGGCAGAGCCGGGGGATTTACAGTCCCCTCCCATTGGCCGCTCGGGCAACCCGCCAAGGTCGAACAAGTAGTGCGGCAATTATGGATAGTGCGAAGGGTAAGGATACCGTAGGCACGTAGGCGTGCTGACCCACTTTATTTGGCCGCCCTTTAACGAGTGAATGGAGCCCACCGTGGCAGCAGATAGCAGTTTTGACGTAACCTCCAAAATCGACCGCATGGAGCTCGACAACGCCATCAATCAAGCGATCCGCGAGATCGATACCCGCTTTGATTTTAAAAATACTGGTTCAAAGATCGAGCTTGAAGGTGAAAAGATTTTAATTGAGGCCGATACCGAAGAACGGGCCAAGGCTGCACTCGATGTCGTTAAGGACAAGATGATCAAGCGTGGTGTCTCTTTGAAGCACCTTGATGCAGGCACGCCTTTCTTGTCTGGCAAGATTTACAAAATTGCTGCACCATTAAAAGAGGGTATCTCAACTGAGAACGCTAAGAAGATAGCGAAGTTTCTCCGTGATGAGGGTCCGAAATCTATAAAGACTCAGATTCAAGGCGATGAATTGCGCGTCACATCAAAGAGTCGCGATGATTTACAAGAGACAATGGCAATGATTAAAGATGGCGGCTGGGAATTTGCAGTTCAGTTTACGAACTTTAGATAATTGAATAAAAACAAAACGGGCTTACTCTTCGGAGTAAGCGGATACATACTTTGGGGTATTTTCCCTCTGTATTGGCCCTTACTAAAACCTGCTTCCGCACTTGAAATTGTCTCTCACCGTGCCATTTGGACTTTGGTTTTCTGTGTAATTATTTTGGCGATTACGCGTTCACTAAAAAATACTTTAGCCACCATGAAGCATCCGAAAATTGTAAGTAGATTATTTCTATCCTCTGGCTTAGTTTCAATTAATTGGCTAGCCTATATCTGGGCGACAAATAATGGCCATGTCGTTGAAGCTGCACTTGGTTACTACATTAATCCCTTGGCAACCGTTGCAATCGGTGTTCTAGTTCTGAAAGAAAAGATGCGTAACTTGCAATGGGTCGCTTTAGGAACTGCAACACTGGGTGTTCTTGTATTGACCTTTAACTACGGTCGCTTGCCCTGGATAGCGATGACATTGGCAATCTCGTGGGGAAGTTACGGCTTCGTGAAAAAGCAGTTAGGGCTTAAGGCGCTAGATGGCTTGGCTATTGAAACTGCAATTTCCAGTATTCCGTACCTGCTTTACCTGCTCTATATTGGCAACAAAGGAACTGGCCAGTTCGGCCATGGCATTGGAATAACACTTCTTCTAATTAGCGCTGGCGCCATCACGGCGATCCCGCTCCTATTATTCAATGGTGCAACTACCCGCCTGCCGCTGACAGTAATTGGTTTACTGCAGTACATCACCCCAACACTCACTTTTTGTATTGGAGTGTGGGTGCGACATGAAGATATGCCAACAGCCCGCTGGATCGGTTTTCTTGCTATCTGGTTAGCACTTTTAACGCTCGCCATTGATTTGATTAAATCAAGCCGAGCGGTCAATAGCAGCATCGCATAGCGACACTGCCGGCTAGCCGAAGATGGATTTAGAAAACAACGATAGTGCGTGCACTCTCTCCTGCTGCTAGAGCACGGTGTGCCTCATTGATCTCGTCAAAGCCATAACGCTTAGAAACCAATTCAGACAATTTGAGTTTTCCGCTCATATAGAGATCTACCATCGTTGCAAAATCAATAGATGGACGCGCTGATCCATAACGAGATCCAATAAGCTTTAACTCCTTGGCTGCGAACTTGTTTGGGTCAAGATCCATTTTTTGATCAGGTGGATATAACGCAAGGGAAACACATGTGCCACCAGGTGCCAATGACTCCCATGCCTGTCCAAGGGCCTTGTTGTTTCCCACGGCTACGACCGCGTAGTCAACGCCGCCATTAGTAATCTTGATAATTTCCTCTACCGCATTCTTGTCAGCCCTCACAAGGTGAGTTGCGCCGAGCGATGCTGCCGTCTTCAATTTCTCATCGCTTATATCTACGGCAATAATCTTTGATGCCCCTGCGATAACGCCACCTTGAATTGAGTTAAGTCCAATTCCGCCGCATCCAAATACTGCTAAAGAAGCTCCCGCTGGAACATTTGCAGTTTGTGTAACGGCGCCAACGCCTGTCATCACCGAACAGCCAATGAGCGCTGCCATATCTAATGGCATCTTTGGATCGATAGGGATCGCACAACTTGCTGGAATTACATTCTCCGTCGCATAAGTCGCTGGACCAAAGTGCAAAATATCTTCCTTGCCTATCTTCATGCGGGTGGTGCCATCTCCTAGAAAACCAAAGGGCGGTTGGTTAGTACACAGTACGGGCCGTCCGGAAACACAATACTTACAACGGCCGCAGGTAGGAGACCACGAAACGATGATGTGATCTCCGACTTTTACATTAGTCACTCCTGGACCAATGGCAGTAACTACTCCAGCGCCCTCATCACCTAAAACCATTGGTAGTTGAATTCCTGGCAAGCTTCCATCAATAACATGTAGGCAGCTATGGCAGATTCCAGTTGCAGTCATTGCAACTTTAACTTCGCCCTCACGAGGGTCAAGAAGCTCTACTTCCTCAATCATCATTGGAACATTGACTTGGCGAAGAATGGCAGCTTTCATAGGGCTTCCTCAACTTTCATTGTAGACGATTCAAGGGCTGGCCCTAGTCTGCCCGAATTCACGAGGGGTTGGAATAGTAATTCTTACCATCCGATAATTCCTAGTATCTAGGCGTGGGTACCGTGCAAACCTGTCCACATGGCGGAATATTGAACCTACTGGCCTTAGATTTGCTTAGATCAAGCAGAGCGGTCAATAACCGCATCGCATAACGACATCAAAGCTCCAGTTGCTTCACAGACTGGAAGTGGCCCGAGTGCAAGCCGTGCTTCCCGTGCTACTTGATGTAACTGTTCGCGAGATTCACCTAAGGCGTTATGGTTTCTAAGAGCAACTAACACCTCTTGCACCGTTGCCTCATCTTCAATAGGTGCCGATAAAAGCCGTTGCAGTTCGCGATCGGCCGAATCTGTTGACTTCATGACATTTAAAGTTACGAGTGTTGGTACGCCTTCACGGAGATCGGTACCTGGGGTCTTGCCTGATTGATTTGATTCACTTGCAATATCAATAACATCATCGGCTAATTGAAAAGCGATACCGATTTTTTCACCAAATAAGGTAACGGTATCCATAATGTCGGCGGGTGCACCAGAGACCATTGCGCCATAACGAGCGCTTGCGGCGATGAGTGAGCCAGTTTTATCGGCGACAACTTTTAAATAATGTTCAAGGGGATTCTGACCGGCAATTGGTCCCTGCGTCTCCATGATCTGTCCAATAACAAGTCGCTCAAATGTACGGGCCTGTAGGCGTACTGCCTCTGGTCCAAGGTCGGCTAATAAATCTGAGGATTTTGCAAAGAGAAAATCACCAGTCAAAATTGCAATGGTATTTCCCCAACGCATATTGGCACTTTCTACTCCGCGGCGAAGTGGGGCTTCATCCATAACATCATCGTGATAGAGCGTTGCAAGGTGGGTAATCTCGCAGGCAACGGCCGCGGCAATAACTCCTTGGCCCATCGGATCGCCAAACTGAGCCGTTAATAGGGTTAATAAGGGGCGCAAACGCTTGCCGCCAGCTGCGACCAAGTGATGGGCAGTCTCATCGACAAATGGATAGTCACTTTTTGTATGACTCAAAAGCAAAGCTTCCACCTGCGCCATTTGAGCAACGAGTGTTGCTTCCAACTCTGGCGCAACGTTGGGGATGCCGAATGAGGACATTAGCGGATAAAGGTTGCGAGGTTCGTAATTACATTAAGAAGTGGAGCTGGGTAGACACCAAGTACGATCGTAAGAGCTATTGAGAAGATAATGGTTGCTCGTGTTAGTACTGATGGAATCTCAACGCTTGTGCCATCTTGAATCGGGTCAGTAAAGAACATCAGAACTATTACGCGAATATAGAAGAAGGCGGCTATTGCACTAGATAGTACGCCAGCGATTACAACGCCCTTTGCTCCACTTTCATAGGCGGCTGAAAAGATTGAAAACTTTCCAATGAAACCGCTAGTAAGAGGAATTCCAGCAAAGGCTAATAAGAAACCAGCAAATGTAGCGGCAATCCATGGGGAGCGCTTTCCTAAGCCCTTCCAACGATTTAGATCAGTAACTTCTCCCCCGGAGTCGCGAACCAATGTCACGATTGCAAATGCTCCTACAGTTGCAACTCCATAGGCAAATAGATAAAAGATTGAGGCATCGAGGCCGGCCTTATTTAGAGCGATGACTCCTGCTAGTAGGAAGCCAGCATGGGCAATCGATGAGTAGGCCAACATACGCTTTACATCACGCTGTGCGATTGCAACTAGTGAACCAAATAACATAGTAATGATGGCTATTACCGAAAGTAATGGCGACCATGACCATTCGGCATTGGCAAAGACCGTGTAATAAATACGAAGCATCGCGCCAAAGGCGGCTACCTTGGTAGCAGCGGCCATGAAACCTGTAATGGGAGTTGGTGCGCCTTGATATACATCAGGTGACCATGCATGAAAGGGAACTGCTCCAACTTTAAAGAGCAGGCCAATAGATACAAAGGCGATACCGATCAGAAGTAAGACGTCGTTGCCACTTCCGCCGACAACTGCTTCACGGATTCCGGCGAAGGTGACCGAGGCTGAATATCCGTATAAATAGGCCATTCCAAAGAGGAAAAAGGCCGATGAGAATGCGCCTAAAAGAAAGTATTTAAGGGCCGCCTCCTGTGAGGCTAAACGACGGCGACGTGAAAGCCCGGCCATTAAATAGAGCGGCAACGAGAGCATTTCAAGGGCTACAAATAAAGTAATTAAATCAGTCGAGATTGGGAACAACATCATTCCGGAGATTGCAAAAAGTGTGAGCGGATAAACCTCGGTTACCTGGTTGCCGGTCTGCACTGCATGTCGCTCTTCATCCGAGCCTGGCAAAGCAGCCGCTAAGGCCGTGAAGTGATCGGTATCTGCAATTACAAAGACAGAGATAATGGCAATGATAAGAATCGAGGCCTGCAACAAGATCGCTGGACCGTCGATAACAACTGATCCCATCGCTGCAGTCATTGAATTTTCATTACGAATTTTCCAGACTTGGGCAAGCGATAGCACCAACGTACCAACGGTGATACTTAACTGCATCACTGGGCGAAGAGCTTTTGATGCAAAGGCCTCAACCAAGACTCCGATCAAAGCTCCTGCAAGGAGAATCAGAATCGGCGAGAGAAGTGTGTAGTTAAGAACGGGGGCTGTGAACTCCATTATTTGCTTCCATTCGTTGGAACGGGATCGCTAAAGCCCAATTGAGCGATGACATGTGAGGCAGCTGGATTGATGGTTTTGAGAAGTGGTGATGGATAGAAACCAAGAACGATGATAATTGCCATCACTGGTGCGATAGCAATCTTTTCGCGAAGATTTAAATCACTCAAATTTTCATTACCGGGAGTAGTTGGACCATGAAGCGCCTTCTGAACTGGGATTAATATATAGAGCGCAGCTAAAACGATTCCGAATGTTGCGATGATTGCATGGACTGGATACCTGGTGAAAGTTCCAACTAATACAAGGAATTCACTCACGAAGCTCGACAGCCCAGGGAGTGCAAGAGATGACATGCCTGCCAGGAAGAACATCCATGCCATGACTGGAGTAACACGTTGTAGGCCGCCGAAATCTGAAATCGTTGAAGATCCACGGCGCGAAATCATCCAGCCTCCAACTAAGAAGAGTGCCGCAGTCGAGAAACCATGATTAAACATATATAACGTTGCCCCGCTATGGCCTTGAGAGGTCATAGCGAAGATTCCCATGGTTATGAAGCCGAAGTGCGAGATCGAAGTAAAGGCTATTAAACGCTTTAAATCACGTTGTCCAA
>JBILUX010000057.1:0-6882 GCA_044370765.1 Candidatus Planktophila sp.
ATGGTCGATCAAGGTATCCGAAACTTTTATGTAAAGAGCGAGGATGGCTCGGTATCAATAAATCCCGCAGCCCTTGCAGTAATTCCACATGCAGATTCACCATCTACTGCAGAGCAGGTTCGCACGCGTGCGTTAAGCGCACTTGCGATTGAGGCTCGAATGATGCTCGATGAGGGCGTTGTTGCAACAGCTGCTGAGATTGATCTATGTATGCTGATGGGTGCTGGATGGCCTATGCACCTTGGAGGAATCCTGCCGTACTTAGATAGAGCTGGTATTAGCGAGTCTGTGTGCGGGTCGCGTTTTCATCAACCTGGGGTTGCATCTCTTCCTTAAAACTACTGCTCCACTCAACAACGCTTCGCGCAATGTTCTGAGCGGTAATTCCAATATCGCTTAGAATTTCGCTCCGCTTTGAATGCTCCAAGAACTCAAGTGGAACTCCAATTGAATGAAGTGGAACATGGACTCCAGCATCGCGCAATAGTTCAGATATTGAGCTTGCAATTCCGCCATGTCGGATGCCATCTTCAAGCACAACAACGCTTGTATAACGTTGGGCCATTGCTACTAAAGACTGCGGTAATGGTTTAACCCATCGGGGATCAATGACAGTTACGCCAACACCCTCGCGATATGCCTGAGAAGCGGCCTCCACCGCTAACGCGGCCATCGCTCCAACGCTAATCATGAGTACATCGGCGCTTTCGCCACGATATAAAACATCTATGCCATCTCGTCGCTCAAAGGCTGGAATATCAATTTGAACTGCGCCCTTGGGAAACCGCACCATTGATGGGGCATCGCTGATATCGAGCGCCTCACGAAGTAGTTCGCGTAGCCGAGCTCCATCTCGAGGAGCGGCGACGTGCATTGTTGGCACAATTCCCGTCAACGCTAAATCCCAGATGCCATGGTGAGAAGGTCCATCATCGCCAGTTATACCGGCGCGATCTAGGACAAAAGTTACTCCTGCCTTGTGAAGTGCGACATCGAGTAGGAGCTGGTCAAAGGCTCGATTAAGAAAAGTTGAATACACGGCAACAACTGGATGAACTCCCGTAAAGGCCATTCCCGCAGCGCTTGTGACGGCGTGTTGTTCGGCGATTCCAACGTCAACCGTACGCTCTGGGAACACCTGAGCAAATTGATCAAGACCTGTTGGCCCTAACATTGCAGCTGTAATCGCCACAATATCTTCACGCTCTTTGCCGATCTCAACAAGCTCGGCTGCAAAGATTTTTGTCCACGTCAGCGCGCCCTTAGAAAGTGGCTCACCTGTTTCAGGATCGACAACTCCTACAGCGTGGAATTTTTCAGCCTCGTCTGCAACTGCCGGCTTATGGCCTCTTCCCTTTTCAGTAATTGCATGAACTAAAATCGGGGCGCCATACTCCTTGGCTTGAAGCAGTGCGCGCTCCATAGCAAGAATGTCATGGCCATCAATAGGGCCCATATATTTAAGACCTAAATCTTCAAACATACCTTGTGGTGCGATTATGTCTTTAATCCCTTTTTTCATACCGTGCAATGTGTCATAAATTGGACCTCCCACTACGGGTGTCTTATGAAGAACGTCCTTGCCCCAATCTAAAAACTTTTCATAACCACTGGTAACGCGAAGTGTCGACAGATACGTTGCAACACCACCAATCGTGGGCGAGTATGAGCGTTCGTTGTCATTGATAACGATAATGAGATTTCGCTTGTTGGCCGTTGCAATGTTATTTAGAGCCTCCCATGACATTCCACCAGTGAGTGCTCCGTCGCCTACAACTACAACTACATGACGATCTTCAATGCCTTGAACGGAGAAACCACGAGAGATCCCGTCGCCCCACGATAGCGCCGTCGATGCATGAGAGTTTTCAATAACATCATGAACGCTCTCGCCGCGATTTGGGTAGCCAGAAATGCCACCCCGTTGGCGCAGCTGATCAAAGCTGCTCTGCCGGCCCGTTAGAATTTTATGAACATAGGATTGATGGCCAGTATCAAAGAGGATTACATCTTTAGGCGATTCAAAAGCTCGATGAATGGCGATCGTGAGTTCGACGACACCCAAGTTAGGTCCTAAGTGACCGCCGGTCTTAGAGACTTTCTCAATCAGAAAACTGCGGATTTCATCGCTGAGCTGTTTTAGCTGCTCAGAATTGAGCCCCGCTAAATCTGCCGGAGATTTAATCGCTTCTAACATGTACGTTATTTTAGATGCTTACACTCATAAGAGCGAACGCAGGACATACTGCATAATGCCGCCGTGGCGATAGTAATCGGCCTCTCCCGGTGTATCTATACGAACTATGGCGCTAAAGCTCTTATCTCCCGCCGTGACGATGAGTTCTTTTGGAACTCCGCCCGTATTTAGCGCAGTGATTCCACTGATTGAAAATACTTCAGTGCCATCTAAGCCTAAGCTCTTGGCGCTTTCGCCATCTTTAAATTGAAGAGGTAGTACTCCCATTCCAATCAAATTTGAGCGATGAATACGTTCGAAGCTCTCTGCGATAACTGCCCGCACGCCAAGCAAAGCAGTTCCTTTGGCAGCCCAATCGCGGGATGATCCCGATCCATACTCTTTACCAGCCAAAATCATTAATGGGACACCCGCGTTTTGATAAGCGGCAGATGCATCGTAAATTGTTGATTGCGCCCCGCCGTTAAGGAAGTTACGAGTAAAGCCGCCCTCAACTCCATCTAGGAGTAGATTCTTTAAGCGGATATTTGCAAAAGTTCCACGGATCATGACTTCGTGATTTCCGCGACGAGAGCCATATGAGTTGAAATCTTTGCGATCAATTCCATGCTCTGCCAAATATGCACCTGCTGGTGAGTCGGCCTTTATGTTTCCTGCCGGTGAGATGTGATCAGTTGTCACCGAGTCACCGAGAACAGCTAATACGCGTGCGCCCGCAATATCGGTTACAGGAGTCGGAACCTTTGGCATGTCATCAAAATAGGGAGGTTTGCGAACATAGGTAGATTGTGGATCCCATTCAAAGGTCTTTCCGCTTGGAGTAGCAAGTGCCTTCCAACGGTGATCGCCATCAAAGACTGAGGCGTAATCCTTTGTAAACATCGCCGAAGATATTGAGCTATCAATAACAGATTGAATCTCGGCAGGAGATGGCCAGATATCTTTAAGATAAACCGGGTTTCCAGATTGATCATTTCCCAGTGAATCCTTTTCAAAATCGTGATCCATTGTTCCTGCAATGGCATAAGCAACAACGAGCGGAGGTGATGCCAGATAGTTCATCTTTACATCGGGGCTAATTCGACCCTCAAAGTTACGGTTTCCCGATAGGACTGCTGTGACAGCCAAATCGCTCTCGTTGACAGCCTTGCTGATCGCAATCGGAAGTGGGCCAGAGTTACCGATACATGTAACACATCCATAGCCAACTAAGTGAAAACCTAACGCCTTCATGTACTTTGTTAAATCAGCTCGATCGTAATAATCGGTAACAACTTTAGATCCGGGTGCCAGAGTCGTCTTTACCCACGGCTTAGATTTCAATCCCTTTTCAACTGCTTTTTTGGCTAGCAGGGCAGCACCAATCATTACCGAAGGGTTAGAAGTATTGGTACATGAGGTAATTGAGGCAATTACAACATCACCATTCTTAACGCGGGTGTTACCTGCGGCTACTTCGCCTCGAGCTGTCTTGTCGGAGAAATATGTTGGAAGAATCTGCTCAAAGGCCGTCTTTGAATCACTGAGTGAGATGCGATCTTGTGGGCGCTTTGGTCCAGAGATAGATGGAACTACCGTTGCAAGATCGAGCTCGACAACCTGTGAGAAACGTGGAGCAATCGATGGATCATGCCAAAGTCCCTGAACTTTTGCATACTTTTCTACTAATGCGACCTGGTCCTCGCTTCTGCCAGTTAATCGCAAATAGCGAAGAGTCTCATCATCGATTGGGAAGATCGCACAAGTTGAACCATATTCTGGGCTCATGTTTCCTATAGTTGTGCGGTTGGCCATTGGTACAGATACAACTCCTGGGCCAAAGAACTCAACAAACTTTCCAACGACTCCAACTTTTCTTAAAATCTCGGTAATCGTTAAGGCCATATCCGTTGCAGTTGTTCCAAGTGGCAACTGGCCTGTCAATTTAAAGCCAACCACCCGAGGAATTAACATCGAGACAGGCTGGCCTAGTAGTGCAGCTTCGGCCTCGATTCCACCGACGCCCCATCCCAAAACCCCAAGACCGTTGACCATCGTGGTATGAGAATCGGTACCGACAACAGTGTCTGGATATGCTCGTAGCGCTCCTTTTACTTCGCGTGTCATTACGACTCGTGCAAGAAATTCAATATTTACCTGGTGGACAATTCCAGTTCCTGGTGGAACAACTTTAAACTCATCAAAAGCGCTCTGGCCCCAACGCAAGAAGCGATAACGCTCTTGGTTGCGCTCATATTCGATATCAGTGTTTTTCTCAAAAGAATCTTCCGTGCCAAAGACATCGGCAATTACTGAGTGATCAATCACTAACTCGGCGGGAGCCAGTGGATTTACTTTTGAGGCATCTCCCCCTAAATCAACTATCGCCTCTCGCATTGTCGCCAGATCCACGATGCATGGCACGCCGGTGAAATCCTGCATAACTACTCGCCCAGGCGTGAATTGAATTTCAGTATCAGGCTCAACCGATGGATCCCACTCAGCAAGGGCCTTGATATGTGCGGCAGTGATATTGGCGCCATCTTCGGTGCGTAGGAGATTCTCAAGGAGAATTTTTAATGAGAAAGGAAGGTCTTTTGCGCCGTCTATGGCGGAGATATCAAATATCTCAAAACTCTTTCCCGCAACCTCTAGATTTTTCTTTGCGTTAAAAGAGTTTTTGCTCATTAAGTTGCCTTCCTAAAGCACAGTATCAGGGTTGAATAATACCTAAGCAGGGTTGAACAGTGCAACACACTCGACGTGGTGCGTCATTGGAAAGAGATCAAAGGCCTTAATTTTCGTCAGAGAGTAGCCCAGCTCTGAAAAGTAACCAGTATCACGTGCAAGAGCGGCCGGGTCGCATGCAACATAGACCACCGCTCTGGGAGCCAATCGTGAGATTTGAGCAAGTACAACTTTGCCTGCACCTTCACGTGGAGGATCTAGAACAACAACCTGAGCCGAATTTACTTGAGGTAAATGTTTTGCAACATCACCAGTCAAAATCTTAACTTGCGAATTATCTGCAAAATTTCTGGCAGCATCGCCAGTTGCGCTTTTGCTTCCCTCAATTAAAACGATGCTTCCATCGCTACCAACCACATCCACCATTGCAGAAGTGAAAAGCCCGACACCGCCATAGAGATCTAATACATGCTCACCACGTTGAAGCTGTGCGAAATCGAGAACAGCGTTAGTCAATATCTCTGGTGCCTTCACATGACTTTGCCAAAATGAATCCTGGCTGACTTCCAATATTTTATCGGCAACTTTTTCATGTAGTACGGGAACGCCCTCAGTTAATCGGGCCTTTCCCTCTCCACGCTTAGGGGCGAGAGCAATATTTCGCTCCTTCGTAGTTGACGTTGCAATCTCCACTCGAACATCGGGCTTCCATTTGCGCCCAGCAAGCTCTTTCATATTCATCTCATCAACGGTTATAAGGCAATCTTTGATTGGCACAACTGTGTGGCTTCGCGCTCCATAAAAACCAAGTTCACCAACGCTATTTGTTGTCGCAATTGATCTAGTACGCCAATGAAGTGGCCCGCTAACCTCTTCTACTTCAACGTGGAGTTCCATCTTTGTGATTCGAGCGAACTGCTCAGTGATGACATCGGCCTTTAATTGGCGCTGACGAGTCAGCGAAATATGTTGAAAATCGCAGCCTCCACATCCGCTTCGGTGAGCATATTCACATGGGGCGGGCACGCGATCAATCGATGGCTCTAGAACCTCAACAACATCGGCACGGTTAAATGAAGAACCGGTTGACGTAATAACTATTCGGCATTTCTCACCCGGAATTCCATGCCTGACGAAGAAAACGGCGCCTTCATGGCGAACGATGAAATGTCCGCCGTGAGCTACTTTTTCAATTACCGCCTCAAAACTCTCCCCTATTGACCAGCGCGCTTTTTTGCTTGATTCCATGGATGTAAGCCTATGGGTGTAAGTTAATGCATATGCACGTAGTCATCATGGGTTGCGGTCGAGTCGGATCTTCATTAGCTATCGAGCTTGAAGCCGCTGGACATACTGTTTCAATCATCGATCAGGCTCGCGAAGCCTTTCGTCGACTTGGACCAGATTTCAAAGGAGATACCGTCACTGGTGTCGGCTTTGATCGAGATATTTTGCGTGAGGCCGGAATTGAACGGGCCGACGCATTTGCCGCGGTCAGTAATGGTGATAACTCCAATATCTTGGCAGCACGAGTAGCTAGAGAAATGTTTGGCGTCAAAAATGTTGTCGCTCGAATCTACGATCCAGGTCGGGCTGAGATTTACCAACGTGTTGGAATTCCAACGGTTGCAACTGTCTTATGGGCAACTGATCAGATTCTGCGAAGACTTCTACCCGAGGGATCGCGCTCTGAGTGGCGTGATGCAAGCGGAACGATTCGACTCTGCGAAATTCATCCCCATCAGGATTGGTATGGTCGACAAATTCTACTTATTGATGAGCTAACTAAGGCTCGCGTTGCATTCATTACACGTTTGGGCTTTGGCATGATTCCCGATCATCACACCGTGCTACAACAGGGCGACCTCGTGCATGTCATGGTTGCCGATGAAGATTTATCGGGCGTTGAGTCGATTCTCAACGCTTCTCCAGAAAGCGAGCGATAAATGAGGATTGCAATTGCAGGAGCGGGCAATGTAGGTCGTGCCATTGCGCGCGAACTTCTAGATAATGGTCAT
>JBILUX010000058.1:0-6799 GCA_044370765.1 Candidatus Planktophila sp.
CCGTGAAATCTGGTTTTTATGCGAACAGTATGACGCGGTAACTGCCGAGCGTTGGGGATTGGTAAACAAAGTTGTAGAGCCGGATCAACTGATGAAGGCATCAATGGAATGGGCGCTGAAAATTTGTGCGCTATCACCAACTGCACTAAAAGCACTCAAGCATTCATTTAATGCCGATTCAGATCACATAGCTGGAATTGCGGCACTTTCCTTTGATGTCTTAGATCTATACACAAAGACCGAAGAGTCACAAGAGGGCGGCAAGGCGTTCACTGAGAAGCGATTGCCGGACTTTAATCCATTTAGATAAATACAATAAAAGTAAATAAGAGAAGCCGGTGTAGAGAAATCTCTACACCGGCTTCTCTTATTACTTAAGTATTACTTAAGCTTCTTAACGCGAGTGTCCCAAGGTACAAACTTTGCAATAGTCGTCTTATCGAAGAAGACTGCAGGAGTTTGAATTGTCTTGCTCCACTTTGACTTAGCTTCACCCTTAAGGATTGAAACTGTCAATGAGGCCAATGAAACACCGGAGGCAACAGGATTGAAGTCCCATGATCCGTTGATTTGGCCAGCCTTGATTGAGCTAACTGCCTCAGGCTGCATTTGAAGACCAATAATCTTGATCTTTCCTGCTTTGCCTGCAGCTTTGACTGCTGAGTAAGCACCAAGTGCCGTTGGATCGTTATAGGCAACGATTGCATCGATATTTGGATACTTAATAAGTGCCTCATCGACTGCCTTACGGCCGCCTTCTGAGTCATCTGACATATTGTCTACACGACCTAGATATTCAAATGCAGTGTCCTGATCTACTTCTTCCTTGAAGAGATTGGCGTGCATTTCAAGGGCCGCTACAGGGAAACCAAGGCCAACATAGAGAATGTTGCCACCCTTTGGCAGTACCTTCTTGAGCCAAGCAACACGAGCAGTTGCAAGACTTCTCTGTGGGAAACCATCTTGAACCTGTGCAAGTGAGGGAGCTGGTGGAGCTTTGACTGAATCGCCAACACTGTAGTTCATAGTAATAACTTTGATTCCAGCAGCAGCTGCCTTAGTAAGAACTGGCTTCATGCCATTTGAGTCAAGAGGATAGATAATCATCGCCTTCACCTTTTTGGTAATCATAGTTTCTACATCAGAAATCTGCTTATTACCATCGAGTTGAGCATCGATTGCCAACATTGTGTATCCAGCTTTTTTCAGAGTTGCTTCAGCAGCTTGTCCAATAGCCTTCAAATAGGTGTTTGCTTCAATTGGGTAACTGAAACCAACTAGACCCTTTGATGCAGCTGCATGCGAAGCGGTTGTGCCTGATGCAAGCAGTGCCGCAACAGTTAATAATGGAATAAATACTGCCTTTTTACTCTTTAGTGACATTACTTTCCTCTCCTCGTTTGCTTCGACCGGAATACACAATTCGTATTCGATCGAAAAGAACTGCTGCTCCTAATAAGACACCTGTGACAACTTGTTGCCAGTATGAGGAGACCCCCTGAATGGTCAGGGAATTAGATACGGTTTGTAAGAAGAGCAGGCCAATTACCGTGCCTGTAATGCTTCCTACGCCACCGCTAAGGCGCGTTCCGCCGAGTAGAACTCCAGCAACGACTGTGAGTTCGATTCCGACTCCAATAGTTGGAGAGGCCGCTTGTAGGCGACCGACCTGCATAACGCCAGCTAAGGCTGCAAGGAGAGCTGAAATAAAGTAAACCGTCATCTTCACCCGGCTGGTAAATATTCCAGCCAACTTGGCAGCAAACTCATTCCCACCCACTGCATAAACATCTCGGCCAAAGTATGTTGACTTCAAGACGTAAATTGAAATTATCGATACGAAAATTACGACCAGAAATGGCCCCGGAATAGGTCCAACATTTCCATCACCTAAAGTATTAATAAGGGGACCGGTATCAATACTGCGGGTCGTTCCATTTGTCACTAGGTAGGAGATTCCTCTAAAGATACCTAGTGTGCCAAGGGTTATAACAAAGCTGTTTAATCCTAATTTTCCAATGAGGAGACCATTAATTCCACCAACAATAAGTGTTACTAAAGCGATTGTCAGAACTACTGCCGCTGCTCGTGGCATATGTGTAATTAATCCAGAGAGAACAATGCCGGTAAAGGCTAATACGCTTCCAACGCTTAAATCGATTCCTGCCGTCAAAATCGTATATGTCATGCCGATTCCCAGAATAATCGGCACCGCCGAGGAGCGAACAATGTTGCTTAAGTTGGAGCCAGAAAAAAACACTGGCTGCATAATTGCCATTGCGATCAGTAACATAATTTCAAGAACCAGAATGCCAAACCAAGCTGGCAAAGAGCTCACCGTGGGCAGTTTCATTACGCGTTTCATACGAGAACTCCTGTCGCAGCCGATACAACATCTGACTCTTTGATTGTGCTTCTATCTAAATCGGCGGTTAGTTCGCCGGCGTGCATTACAAGTACTCGATCTGAGATTTCAAAAATCTCAGTTATCTCTGATGAAACAACTAAAATCGCAAGACCCTCGCGGGCAAGGTCTCGAAGGATCTCATAAATCTCAGCTTTTGCCCCTAAGTCGATGCCACGTGTGGCCTCATCAAGAATGAGTACTTTGGGTTTTGAGACTAAGCAGCGCGCAATAACTACCTTCTGTTGATTACCGCCAGATAGCGAGCTAATGGGTGCATCGAGATTCTTAACTTTAATACTAAATTTCTCAACCCAACTGTTGACTATCTTCTCTTCCTTTTTACGTGACCTATTCTTAGCTGGCCTGCCATGAACAGCAAGTAAAAGATTATCTCGAACCGACATTTCATGAATCGTTGACTTAAGTCGTCGATCATCGGGGACTAATGCGATACCTGAGTTCATTGTCGAACGGGTGTTATGCCCGATCTTTTTTCCATTGATAAAAACCTCTCCAGAGCGTCGTGTATATGCCCCGACAATTGTCTCTACCAACTCGGTCCGGCCCGCACCGGCTAGTCCAGCTAAGCCAACGATTTCACCTTCATGGATATTAAATGAAATATTCTCGAAGGAGCCAGCAAAGTCAGATAGGGACTTCACTTCCATTACGACTCTTTGGGGCTCATCGCTTTTGACTCTCTTGGTGGCCGACTTTGGCCTATTGAGCACCATCCGGTCGATGAGCCAGTTTTCATCTACGCCATTTCGTGAACTTGTGTCTATAAATTTGCTATCGCGCAAAACCGTAAAGCGATCACTGATGGCGAGCATCTCAGACATTCGATGCGAAATCATGACAATGGCGACGCCATCATCGCGAAGTTGGCGAACTACATTAAATAACGCCTCAACCTCTGCCGGAGCTAATGATGAAGTCGGTTCATCCAGAAGAAGCACCCTAGTTTGAGATGCAAGGGCACGCGCAATTTCTACGAGTTGTTGCTCGTGCTGGGGTAGTGAAGAGACCTCAGCGCGTGGATTAACTGAAAGGTTGAGTCTTTTCAGGATTTCAAGTGATCGTCTATCGGTATCTTTCCAATCAATCCCGAAAGCATTGCGTGTTTGGTTGTGTCCGAGGAAAACATTCTCGGCAACCCCTAAGTGCGGAACGAGGCTTAACTCTTGACTAACCATTGTGACGCCATGGCCGATTGCCGATCTAATATCTGGGAACTCCACTGATGTTCCATCAATAGCAATTGAACCAGCATCAGGCTTAATGACTCCTGCCAAAATCTTTAGAAGCGTTGACTTACCAGATCCATTTTCACCTGCGATTGTATGAACTTCGCCTGGATGCAAAGTCAGATTGACACCCGTAAGCGCATGGACTGCATCAAAGCGCTTACTGATACCTTCCATTAAAACACGAGTTGTCATGGTTATGAGCGCTTGCTTTCATACTCCACGAGTTCAAGTTGATTGCCCCAAGGATCCAAGACATAGATTATTCGCTGTCCTGCAGCTGGCCCTTCATTTATCTCTATCGGTCCGGCTAAGAATGTCAGTGAAAATGAATCAGCAAGTGCAAGCACGGCATTCAAATCTGAAACTTTGAATGCAATGTGATGTCCACCCAAATCACTATTGCGCGGTGGAGCACTTGGGCGCTGCGTAGGGCGGTCATATTGGAAAAGCTCTAGCCGACTTCCGTTGGCATATTCAAGCATTGCTAAAGTAAAGCGCCCATCGGCAACATTTACATGCGCAAGTGCCCAATCTTTACCATCGACTGCATCAAAATCACGTGCGTCAAATGGTCCTAAGCGAAAGATCTCCTTGGCGCCAAGTAGTGTGCAATAGAAAGCAACTGCGTCATCAAGGCTTGGCACAGTAATTCCAACATGATCCATACCTTCAAGACCTGGGAGATTCCTTGTCGCAAATGACATCGTTCCTCCAATTAAAAAATAGCTACTACGTGGGTTTTAGCGATGGGTTATTATCACGTGCCTTTATGGCGTTCGTCAATCATCTGCCATACCAATTTTGCATTATTTTGCAAGGGTTTCTCACGGCGCAGCCTCTCATTACGAAACGTGATAATCCCCTAATTAGGCATGAGCCGTCCGCCGTTTACATCCAGGACTGCGCCTGTGATGTAAGAGGATTCATTACTTGCTAAAAATAGAACTGGGTCGACGCACTCACGAATCTCGGGCATTCGTCCAAGCGGAATACCGCTGAGTACTTCATCGCGCTCTGTCGAGCTTAATTTTTCGAACATACCCGTTAAGCGATCCGTGAGGAAAAGTCCTGGAGCAACTGCATTCACTCGAATATTATCTAAGCCGACCTCTTTTGCTAATCGTCGAGTAAGTCCAAGAATGGCAGCTTTTGCAGCTGCGTATGGAACGCCCGTTACCGGACTCGCACTTCGCCCTCCAATGGATGAGAAGGTGACAATTGCGCCACCACCTCTCTTCTTCATATGGGGAATGGCTGCACGTGCACAGTAATACGTCCCCTTTACATTTACATCTAATACCAAATCGAGATCATCATCTGTAATATCGTCAAGATCGCGCGGAGTACCTAGCGAGCCTCCAGCGGCTGAGATTAAAATATCTATTCCTGATAAAGAATCGGCTAGCTCGCTAATTACGTTGGTAACTGCATTGCCATCTCGCACATCAACGACTCGGCCATCAGCGGTGATTCCTTGTGAGCGAAGATTGGCGACGAGTAATTCGATGGCGGCTTTATTTGTATCTAGGATCGCAATGGCGCCACCTTGTAGCCCTGCCTCCAGAGCAATAGCAGCCCCCAAGCCACCAGCACCACCCGTGATTACAAGAACCTTGCCGGTAAATCGATTCTTCGTCATTAGATTTTCTCCAGTTGCTGCTCTCGCCAGGTGGCCCTCTTTACGCTAGCGTACCCCAAGGTTCGTGTTGCGTCCTTGACGGCAGTCAAAAATTCGACATACCAATAGAGAATATTTAGAGGGGTTGTTAATGAAGATTCTTTCCATCGGTGGTGGCGCAGCGGGACTTTACTTTGGGATTCTTATGAAGAAACTCGACCCCAGCCATGAAATCACTATTCTGGAGCGCAATCGCCCTTATGACACTTTTGGATGGGGCGTCGTATTTTCTGATCAGACGTTGAGTAACTTCGTACGTGCAGATGAACCCACGGCTCGCACAATTCTTCAATCCTTTAATCACTGGGATGACATTGATGTTCGAATTAATAACACCAGCATCATTTCAGGTGGCCACGGCTTCTGCGGAATTGGAAGAAAGCGACTTCTGAATATCCTGCAAGAGAGGGCCGAAGCCCTGGGCGTAAAATTAGTTTTCGAGGCCGATATAAAAGATGACCAGGAAGCCGCGCGCGAATATGGAGCTGATTTAGTTATTGCCGCCGATGGCTTGAACAGTGCAATCCGTACTCGATACGAGAGCACATTCAAACCCGATATCGATACTCGCAAGTGCCGCTTTGTTTGGCTTGGAACTAAGAAATTATTTAAAGATTTCACATTTATTTTCGAGAATACTGAATTTGGTTGGTTCCAAGCACACATCTATCAATTTGATGGTGACACATCCACATTTATTGTTGAGACCCCAGAAGATGTTTGGTTGCGTGCAGGAATAGATCAAATGTCTCAGGAAGAGTCCATTGCCTTCTGCGAAAAGCTATTTGCAAAGCACTTAGATGGCGCTGAGTTAATGAGCAATGCAGCTCATTTGCGTGGCTCCGCGAACTGGATCAAATTCCCACGAGTTATCTGTGAAAATTGGGTTCAATGGAACTCCATCGATGGCAAGGAAGTTCCAGTTGTTTTGATGGGCGATGCTGCACATACCGCGCATTTTTCAATTGGCTCTGGCACAAAATTGGCGATGGAAGATGCAATTGAACTTGCTAACTCTTTTGCTAACAGCCAGAGCGGCGATATGCATGAAATTTTGGCCTCCTATCAGGAGACCCGCGCTATTGAAGTACTTAAGATTCAAAATGCTGCCCGCAATGCTATGGAATGGTTTGAAGAGACTGGTCGCTACACAAATATGCCTCCAGAGCAGTTTAATTTCTCACTATTGACCCGTAGCCAGAGAATTTCCCACGATAATCTTCGAGTACGCGATGCAGATTACATCGCTAACTATGACAACTGGTTCGCGGCCAAGGCTTTTGCCGATGCTGGAGTTGCACTGCCAACTAACGTTGAAAACATTCCCCCAATGTTTACTCCCTTCAAAGTTCGCGACGTCGTCCTAAAAAACCGTGTGGTCGTATCTCCTATGGCCCAGTACTCAGCCGTTGATGGTTTAGCTGCCGACTACCACTTAGTCCATCTAGGTGCGCGCGCCATGGG
>JBILUX010000011.1:0-18706 GCA_044370765.1 Candidatus Planktophila sp.
CACGTCGCACGGCATATCCACCATCAGTCAGAGAGTGATGGGTCTGCGTATCTATTATCAAGAGCTCTAATCCACTTGAGGCTACATCGAAAACCACATGCCTCGATGTGAGATCTCGACAATCCAATAAAAGCGCAGAGCCGCTCTTTGCCATCAAGGAAACCGATTGATCCATAATTCCGCAAGGAACTCCTACGTACTGGTTTTCACCCTTTTGAGTTAGTCGTGCCAGTGTTTCTAAATCAAAACCTAGAGAGAAAAGATCGTTAAGCGCAGTAGCAACACTGCATTCGAGCGCGGCCGAAGAAGATAGCCCAGCCCCCAAAGGCACATGTCCATCGATCATTACATCGACTCCTTGATTAATCTCCATCGCCCAAATAACGCTGAGAACATAGCGCTCCCATTGGCCCTTAAGCTGTGGGTTAATGTCATCGAGATTAATAGTGATGATCGTCTTTCTTCGTTGAGTCGATGCTATCCGAACTAAGCGATCGGAGCGTTTGCGAATGGCCGCATATGTTCGATCGGCGATTGCAAATGGCAGAACATACCCATCGCTGTAGTCGATGTGTTCGCCGATGAGATTAACCCGACCAGGGGCCGCGGCTATTACATCCGGCGTCTCGGCGAAAGTATGTACAAACTCTTTATCGATATTGGAAATAGACATAGTTATTTAAACGAGGCCACGGTATCGGCGACCATCGCCTCGATTCCTCGTGTAGGTATCCAGTTAAGACCATCCCTAGCCTTACTTATCTCTGCGATGAGTACTGCGGGATCACCGGCACGACGGGGAGAGTCAAGAGTTGGAATTGCATAACCAAGGGCACTAGACGCAGCGGCAACAACTTGGCGAACCGAGTAACCATCACCACTGCCTAAGTTGTAAATCTCATGTTTTGCACTCACTAAAGATTCTAAAGCCTTCACATGTGCATCGATGAGATCTATGACATGGACGTAGTCTCGGATACAGGTGCCATCTGGAGTCGGCCAGTCGCTGCCAAATATTTTTAAGGGTTTTCAGTAGTACTTCGTAAAACATTTGGAATCAAATGTGTTTCGGGGTTGTGGCGCTCGGTCAGCCATCCACGATCACATTGGAGTGCACCTGCGACATTAAAATATCGAAGCGATACGGCTGCAAGTCCTCGCGCCGCTGATTCGGCGCTCAACATGTGGTCAATTGCCAGTTTGGTCGCACCATAAGGATTAGTGGGCGCGGTTGGGGCACTCTCTTTAATCGGAATCTGCGTTGGCTCACCATAGGTTGCAGCAGAGGATGAAAATACAATTTTCTTTACGCCGGCTCGGTGCATCTGATCAAGCAAGATCCGAGTTCCATCCACATTTACATGGTGGTACAGATCGGGTTTTTCAACTGACTCTCCAACAAGGGATTTTCCAGCAAAATGCACTACCGCCTCTACGCCAGAAAGGGCTTGGGCAACATCAGATGGGTTTAGAAGTGAGCCGGCAATAAAACTTAAACCGGCAGGGACCGTATCGGAGTGACCTGTACTGCAATCATCAAGAACCGTAATCTCATAACCCAACGTTCGCATTATTTCAACGGCCGTTGCGCCGATGTAGCCGGCGCCACCTGTTATTAAAACCTTCATTCTTATAACTGCACTTCCCGTAGTTGGGCCGCAGATTGCTCGGGACGCATATCCATAATAAATGCACCCATCGCCGATTCTGAACCAGCTAGATATTTCAACTTTCCAGGAGCCCGTCGTACGCTCGTAATCTGCCAGTGAAGTCGGAGAAGATCGCGACCAACGCGAACTGGAGCTTGATGCCACGCCGCGATATAAGCCATTTCAATTCCAAAGACGCCATCTAATCGATTCATAACTTCCAGGGCGATCGCAGGGAAGGCATCACGGGCCGCTTCTGACAGGCCAGCTAAATCGGCAACTGGCGCGAGAGGGGCAACGTGAATTTCAAATGGATATCTTGATGCATAGGGAACAAATGCGATCCAATGTTCATTGCGGGCGATGATGCGCTCGTGATCACGAATTTCGCGGGCCACGACTTCATCGAATAAAATCTTACCTGTCGACTCCTTGTATCTCCGTGCCGCCTCTAGCATCTTTTCAACACGTGGAGGAAGGTATGAATAAGCATAAATCTGACCATGTGGGTGTGAGAGAGTCACACCAATCTCTTCACCGCGATTTTCAAAAGGGGCGATGTGTTCGATGAATGGTTCGAGCGAGAGCTCTTCGGTGCGATCAACCCAGGCTTCAAGAAGTATCCGCACACGTGCAGGAGTTAAATCTTTAAAGGATTTTCCGTGATCTGCGGTGAAACAAATTACCTCACACTTTCCTGCCGCTGTTCCTAAATCCGTATCAGGTCCCACGCGATCGGGCAGTGCCCAATCTCCGACGGGAGGACGCAGGGATGGTGAACGATTATCAAATACAACGACTTCAAAATCAGATTCAGGAACTTCAGTCAGCAGTTCGCCAGTAGTTGGACACAGCGGACAGAGCTCTTTAGGCGGCAAAAAGATGCGACCTTGGCGGTGCGCGGCCATCGCAACCCACTCATTAACTAGTGCGTCAAGTCGAAGTTCACCGATGGGAGGCTGTTCTTCAACGGGGCGTTGATCTGGGGCGGTGCGCGATTGGTTGGCACTGTCGTAATACCGAATCGTGCGGCCATCGGCCATCTCACGATTATTGCGTGTGATACCCGCCAACAATCTTTTACTCTCTGCCATAGTGTCGATACTCTACCTCTGTGACTAAGCAATCCGCACTCCTTCGCACCGAAGGCAGTTCGTTGCTGCTCGAGGTCGTAGATGGCGCACTCGTTATTGGCCACTGGGGTGCTCCTCTTGTAGGAGATATCACCGATCTTGCACTGGCACGCAGAGCATCGATTGCAAATAGCTCATGGGATCAGCCTCAAAATCCGGGGATTATGCGAGAAAGTGCTCGAGGTTTCTTGGGCCGTCCATCTCTGAGCGGACATAGATCAGGACATGCCTGGTCAACAAAGTTTGAAGTTACTGATTTTCACCACGTCGATAATCGGTGCATTGTGACTTTGAGAGACTTTCATGCCGAGCTTGAAATCATCGTTACATTTGCTATGGATTCATTTGGTGTTCTTACACAAGGTGCAAGTATAAAAAATATCGGCGATAGCGATTACTTTCTCGATGAATACATTCACTGGCTTCCACTTCCACAAGAGGCGACACAGAGTCTAGATTTCGCAGGTCGATGGTCCAATGAACGACAACCTCAGCGTCGTGATATTGCGACCGGAACATGGGTACGTGAATCTCGCGAAGGCCGAAGCGGACACAATTTTTCAATTGCAGATATTGCATTAGAGAGTAGTACAACATTTCAGAGCGGATCGGCCTGGTCAACTAGCATCGCGTGGAGCGGAAACTCGCATTACCTTCTTGAACGTGGCTTTGATGGGGCGCAATCAATCGGAGCCGGTGAGCTTTTATTGCCGGGTGAGGTCGTGCTTGGATCGGGGGATACATACATTTCACCCGCGATGGTTTCGGTCTACTCGGCCGAAGGTTTAGATGGAGTGAGCGCGGCATATCACTCACACATTCGAGCGCGCTCCATGCATCCACAAAGCCCACGACCACTCACGCTCAATATGTGGGAGGCGCTCTACTTCAACCACGATGAGGCGGCGATTAGAGAGCTCGTCGATGTAGCCGCTGACATTGGTATCGAGCGTGTCGTTCTAGATGATGGATGGTTTCATTCTCGGCGAAATGATGGCGCAGGATTGGGTGATTGGGTTATCGATCCAGCAGTCTGGCCTGAAGGACTTCAACCCGTTATCAAATATGTTAAATCAAAGGGCATTGAGTTTGGTTTGTGGTTTGAAGGCGAAATGGTAAATCCAGACTCAGATCTATATCGCGCACATCCTGAATGGATTTTGCATGAGGGAGATCGAACTCCACCACTTTGGCGTCATCAACTAGTTTTGGATTTGGCACATGATGGTGCCTATAACCATGTTCTAGAGCAGACTTCAGCGATTTTAGGTGAGCATGACATCTCATACATCAAGTGGGATCACAATCGAGTTTTAGTAGATGCCGGCCACTTAGGTCGCGCCGGTGTTCGCACTCAAACAGAGGCGATTTATCGTTTATTTACTGAGCTTAAGAAGCGACATCCGGGCCTTGAAATTGAATCATGTGCATCGGGAGGTGCGCGAATTGATTTAGGGGTAATTGATTTCGTTGATCGTTTTTGGACAAGTGATAACAATGACGCTCTTGAGCGCCAAAGCATTCAACGCTGGACTGCGCAAGTTATTCCACCCGAAATGTTAGGCACACACATTGGACCAACGCATGGTCACCAGACTGGCCGCACATTAGAGCTTTCCATGCGTGCGATAACCGCACTCTTTGGTCACGCTGGAATCGAATGGAACATAACCGAGGCAACAAACGATGAGCGTGCATACTTAAAAACTTGGGCTACGTATTATAAAAATAATCGCGCACTCTTACACACCGGGCGAATGGTTCGCGTTGATTATCCAGACGAGAATGGATATCTGCACGGAGTCACCGCCCATGATAAATCAAGAGCAATCTTCGCTTACATTCAATTAACCCCAACAGTTGCAATTCATCCAGCCGAATTAAAATTTCCTGACTTAGATGCGAAGGCGACATATATGGTTAAAGCGGTTTATCCAGCTGGTAAACCGCGCTTTATGTTGATTTCACCGCCAGCATGGATGGAGGGCATAAAAATCTCAGGCTCAGCTTTAGCTCACAGCGGTCTGGCTGCACCAATTCTTGCACCAGCCAATGCAATTCTTATTGAGATTACAAAGATTTAATCGAGCCAGTTAAGCGTTCTCTCAACGGCTTTTTTCCACTGGGCGTATCCTTTTTCACGGCCATCACGAGTACTAGTTGGTGACCAGCGGCGAGATTCCAACCATTGCTCTCGAAGTTCTTCAGGTGATGACCAAAAACCAACTGCCAAGCCCGCCGCGTAAGCCGCGCCCAGCGCAGTAGTTTCTGCGATCAAAGGTTTTGAGATATCAATGCCCATGATGTCTGCCTGCATCTGCATACAGAGAGAGTTTGCTGTGATGCCTCCATCAACGCGCATCTCTTTCATTGGTACTCCACTATCGGCGACCATTGCATCCATAACATCGCGCGTTTGATAACAAATCGCCTCAAGGGCTGCACGTGCAAGGTGGGCCTTTGTTGCAGCTCGTGTTAGACCGACAATGGCACCGCGTGCATCACTGCGCCAATATGGCGCGAAGAGACCGGAAAATGCAGGGACGAAGTAGACACCGGCCGTATCGCTAACCGAAGATGCTAAGTTCTCAACTTCTGCAGCAGCGGTGATAATTCCAAGTTGGTCTCGAAGCCACTGAATTGCCGATCCAGTTACGGCAACCGAACCCTCTAGTGCATATCGAGCTGGTTCGTCACCAAACTTGAAACACACTGTCGTGAGTAATCCATTTTTAGATCTGACGATCTCTGTGCCAGTGTTAAGCAGGGCAAAATTACCGGTTCCATATGTAACTTTAGATTCCCCACGATTAAAACAAACTTGACCAACCATCGCAGCTTGCTGGTCTCCAAGTATTCCTGCGATTGGAATTGCACTACCGAATGGACCATGTGGATCGGTAAACCCATATTCCTCTGAGGATGACTTAATTATGGGCAGAGATTCTCGAGAGATAGTAAATATTGAGAGTAGCTCCTCGTCCCAATCTAAAGTTTCAAGATTCATTAGCAACGTTCGGCTTGCATTTGTTACATCGGTTGCATGTATCCCACCGCGAACGCCGCCAGTTAAGTTCCACAAAAGCCAGGAATCTATGGTTCCAAAGCGCGCATTTGACCCACTGGCCGCAGCTACATTCTTAAGCAGCCAGTTCATCTTGCTACCTGAAAAATACGGCGCAATCGTTAATCCAGTTTTAAAGTTAATGGTTTTCTTTTGGCTCGCAGAGAGTGAGTCCAAAAACTCACTTGTTCGTGTGTCTTGCCAGACAATGGCGTTAGATAAAGGTTGACCGGTTTTAATATCCCACACCACTGTTGTTTCACGCTGGTTCGTGATGCCAACGGCTGCTAAATCCGAGCCCAAAATATCGGCCTGCTTGAGCGCAGCGGTTATAACTTCCTGAGTGCGCTCCCAAATTTCATTGGCATCGTGTTCGACCCAACCAGCCTGAGGCATTATCTGTCGATGCTCAATCTGATGGTGACCTACAACTCTTCCTGCATGGTCAAAGATCATGAAGCGAGTGCTACTAGTCCCCTGATCCAAACTGCCGATGTATCTCACGTGAAGCAAACTCGTCTCTCTTGGGTTAGGCTTAACTCTACAAAGGCCATAATGGAGATGCAACGCATATGTTTCTATCGAACTTAAACCCCGAGCAACGCGAGAGCGCTCTGACGAGCCTTGGCAGCGAAAGCTTCGATGTTTTAGTCATCGGTGGGGGAGTAAACGGAGTCGGTGCCGCCCTTGATGCCGCCACTAGGGGCTTAAAGGTTGCGCTGATTGAATCTCAAGATATCGCTGCAGGAACATCAAGCCGATCGAGCAAGTTAATACATGGCGGCCTGCGCTATCTCGAACAGTATGACTTTAAATTAGTTCGAGAAGCCTTGCACGAGCGCGAATTATTAGTCTCAACACTCTGCCCACATTTAGTCAAGCCAGTTGGTTTTCTATTTCCACTCACCGAGAAGTTCAAAGAGCGTACCTACGTTGGCGCAGGTCTTGCACTCTATGACGCTCTTCGTGGCTTTCAGCGCGCACTACCGTGGCATAAGCATTTGAGCCAAAAGCAGATCAATGAAATTGCGCCCTCGCTTCGTCCCGACATTATTCTCGGTGCTATTAAATACTTTGATGCACAGGTCGATGATGCCCGCCATACTCTCAGCGTTGCACGAACTGCGGCACGCCACGGGGCGGTTATCGCCACCAGAGTAAGCGCTGAATCACTCATCCGAGAAGGCAAATCAGTTACCGGAGTCGTGGCAAAGGATTTAGTGAGCGGGAAAACTATTTCAATAAAGGCGGGCGTCACCGTCATGTGTGCAGGAATTTGGAGCGATGAGCTTCATACAAAGTTTGATCTAAAAGCAGGCTATGACGTAACAATGTCAAAGGGTGCACATATTGTTCTTCCTGGTTCTGCGATTAAATCCGATGCTGGAATTATTCTTAAAACGCCAGTTTCAGTACTCTTCATCATTCCATGGGCAGATAAATGGATTGTTGGAACCACTGATACGCCTTACACCGGAGATCGTGCCGAACCATTTGCCAGCCGCGAAGATGTTCAGTACATAGTCGATCAAGCTAATCGGGTCTTAACTCCTCAGATAAATATAGATGAGATTATCGGTGTCTATGCCGGTCTTCGCCCCCTTGTATCAAATAATAAGAATTCATTGACTACCAAACTCTCACGAGAGCACACCGTCGATCGCCCAGCTCCGGGTTTTGTCAGTATCGCTGGCGGAAAATATACGACGTATCGAATTATGGGCAGAGATGTAATCGACCTTGCAGTTAACGAGCTTCGCAAACTTACTCCAGAGTCTGTTACTGACAAGCTGCCTCTCGTTGGCGCCGATGGCTACTTCGCATTAGTGCAACAGATTGATCGCATTGCCTTAGAGAGCGGCCTCAGTATCGAAACAATCACACATTTACTCAACCGCTACGGCTCGATGATTAGCGAAATCTTGGAGTTAGTTGAAGAAACACCTTCGCTCTCTAAAAAGCTCGCTGCCGATCTGCCATACATTAAGGCCGAGATTTATTATGCAGCAAGTCACGAAGGTGCCCGCACGGTAGATGATGTCATCTCGCGTCGTACGCGCATTGCATTCGAGGCGCACAATTACGGTATTGACTTAGCAGAGTCAATCGCTGAAATTATCGCACCAGTTTTAGGGTGGTCGACTAAGGAGCGCAAGGCCTCAGTGGCTGCCTATGAATCACTAGTTGAGCGCGAGTTAGCTGCGCTCAATGAAATTCTGACTGAATCTGAAAAGGTTAATTCTTAATCTGATTTTTGCAACCATCCACTGATGGCTTCGGTGTTGGTTTAATTGTTGCCGTAGGCGATGGAGTCGGCGATGGCGTAGCTCCTTGAGTGACAGTAAAGGCCACTGGTTGCCAACTTTTAGCATGTGTTTGAGAGGCATCTGTAAATAGAATTTTTCCACTATAGGTACCGGCTGGCACTCCTTTTACAGCTAAAGTCCAAGCACCACTTGTTGCTCGTAATACAGTTTGAATTGGCCGGACACTTGGCGCAGTGAGTGAATCAAATACTAATTTCACACTTCCCGTAACGACGGGGGAGAGATCTGGGCGTACCACTGTCACATTGAAATTGACATGTTTATTTGTTGTCGATGCCGACTGTTTGAGCACCGTTAGCACTGTGGGTTCATTACTTGGCATGAGGTCAACTAGCGTTGGAACCCAACTACCCTGTACTAAATCAACAAATGCCGATGCGCTTCCCCTAAATAGATTCAGATCTAATCGAGAGCCGGGCACGCCGTATTTAGGTGCTATCCCACATGATGTGTACTGCCACATCGTCCACTGTGAATCACAGTTTGCCCCTGTCCAGGAGTGCACATAGCAACCGCTGGTTTTTAATCCTGGTTGATTCAAAGGATCAAATGGATCAATGGCATATTGTGCTAACCAGAGCGGATATTGAGCTAATTCAGCGTTTCGATTCATGGAGCTTTCAAGGAAATTCGAGTACGAGTACATGATTGGAGTTTTGCCAGTCTTCTCCTTTAGATTCCGGAGAAATACCGTCGCCCACAGTGTTACTTGAGAACGAGTTGCATATTTTTGACAGGCACCCGTCGTTGAAAGGCGAACACACTTATTCTCAAGATCTAGGGCATACGGCAGGTCCCGCTCCGTGTAGCCGCCAATTGATGCAAGGCGCCATATGGCTTTTTGTGCCTGCGCAGTTGCGTCCCGAATGATTTCCTCATCATTGTCAACATCGGGCAGGATTGTGTAGTGATAGAAGCCCGTATAAATTCCAGCTGCTTGAGCGGCGCTGTGATCCATGACTAAATACTTCAATGCCAGTGCATCGGCAGCATCGCGAGTATCTGATGCTTTGATCATCACAAATCGGATGCCGGCTTCATACATTTTTACGAAATCAATTGTCTTATCATTGGGGTGCTGCCAACGACTGATATCTGCGCCGTGAATACGACCTCCCGGCCCAAGCTCTCCAATAACCAGCGCTGGATCGGCCTCGGAGATTTCTGGGATCTGCTTAATAGTTATTGATTTCGAGTTTGAATAGATTGTCTTACCTGCGGCAAGGGTCGTTGCTCGGTAAGTAACTTTAGAGTCAATAGCTGTCGCTAAAGCTGTAATCTTCCATGTTCCGGCCTTGGCAGTCTTTGCGGCAAATCTCGTTGACTTCCATGTCCCGGCCGTATTTATCTGGATTTTTACCGTGGTACCAGATTTAGCCGGCTTGAGTGTTCCATAGAAAGTTACGAGCGTTTCGGTAGTCGATGGAGTCTGTAGAACCGAGAGGGATAACTTCGAGGTAGCAGCCACGGCGCTCGGCAATGCGATGCATATCATTGAAAACGTAAGGGCGGCTGCAAGCATTCGAAGCTTCATTTTTCGACGATCTCCACATCGATTGCTAAAAGCTCCTTGATCGTAAAAACTAACAAGGCATGCTGTTTAATACGCGACTCCGAGTATTCATGGGCTGAGCCCAGCTTTCGACTATCTGAAAAATCAAGAGTTAGAACTCTGCCATCGAAATCGGCCAGTCGAGCATCAAAGAAGGCAAGCCATGCGATTCGATCGACGGCAAGTAAGGCATCGAGAACCTCGTTCCAATGATCTCGAATCTCGCGCAGCTCCATAAGGGTCAACTTTACCCGTGTTTGCTTGGAGCTTAGAACTTTAGTTGTGAGGCGCGCCCAGCCACCTGTTGTACTCATTTACCAATTGGACTCGCATATTTCGATTGCGATCAGGGTAAATCTCTAATACCTGTGCCGTCCGAGAGATTATCTGCTCGACAGCCTTCTCACTCGTGTACCTGACGCGACCAATTTGCGCATTTGTATACCCATCGGCGACCAAACGCAGCGTCTGAACCTGTGCATCAGTTAAATGAGCGAGCAAGCTCTGCATTGATTTTTCTGGCATAGATACACTGCCATTAATCCAGGAGACCGCTTGGCCTGCCATCGCTGAATCTCTAGCTTCAGAGATTGCCGCGCATAAAACTAAGATGTCAGTTGCGGATTTTTTAAGAATCAACTTTGTTCCCACCGGGATATCTACATGACGGTCGCCAAGAAGTCTGACATCCGAGCAGCTCTCCAAGATGACTAAACCAACATGCGGTTTAGCTTTGCGTAGATTTACCGCAATCTTTATCGCTGAAATTCCTGGGATGTGCATATCAAGAAGTACTACATCTGGCTGCAACCTATGTAACAAGTTCACGGCCATGCTCTCACTTCGTGCCTCGCCGATGATATCCAGCTCGTGCAATCTAAGCGCTGGTACTAAAGTTGAAAGTTCGAACCCATCATCGACAACTACTAGTACACGTTCATTCATTTAAACAGGGTAACAAGAAAGAATTTAATTACTCTGCGTTAAAGAATTTAATTAAGTAATTGAGAGATGGCACCGGAGATCTCTTTAATTATCATCTCTGCAGATATGGGGCCACCCCCAGAAGCAATCTCTGCCGCTTGTGCATGTATGAATGCACCCGTTGCGGCGACCTCTGCTAATCGATTTTTATCATTTAGTATTTCAACTGTATTTGTTGCAACTAAAGCGCCAATGATTCCAGCAAGTACATCACCTGATCCGGCAGTTGCAAGCCATGGTGTTGCAGTGGGAAGTTGGATCACAAGCTCATCATTGGCAACAAATGTAACCGCGCCCTTTAAAAGCACCGTTACGCCTAGAGTCTTTGCAGCACCTTGGACCCACTTTTTTGGATCTGCCTCAATTGCCTCGACTGAAACCGGTACTCCACGAGATGTCAGCAATGCAGAGAGCTCACCGCTATGGGGAGTAATCAACGTTGGCTGCTCAAGTGAGCCTGTTAAGTAGAGGGCGCCTGCATCTAAGACTGTCGGAACCGACTGAAGTTTTGCTAACTTGAACCAACGATGTCGAAGCCACGTTGAAATATCCGAATACTTTTTCGCAGGAATCCCAGAGCCAATTAACCACGCTGCAACTTTTCCAGGCTGTACAACTGCAGATGGCGTTGTGTGAAGAACTAAATGCGCTAAACCAGATGAGCTGTGAAAGCGAATCATGCCGATTCCCGTCGCAGCGGCAGCGGCCGTTGATAAGACAGCAGCCCCTGGATACTGAGCAGAGCCAGTAATTACACCTAAGACACCACGTGAATATTTGTGGTCTAAATCTGTTGGAACCAGGATGCAGCGTTTAGCATCGCGAGCGTTCCATTTTTTTCCTGGGCGTTGGTTTTGCGTCATAGGTAACTATTGCACGAAATGAGTAATGAGTGTTAACCCCCTCGCATCGGGGCAAAAAAGCATTGAAATTGAGCGTAAATAATTAGAGGCGATGCGTATCACTCGTTTCTCTCTTTCATATTTATAAGCGAGGAGTAGGCTAAAAATGACGGAGGGAAAGTTATGAAAAACTTACTTGTATTGGGCGGAGGATCCGCTGGAACAATGGTGGTTAATAAACTACGAAAGAAACTACCTAAAGATTTGTGGGAGATTACAGTTATCGACCAAGATACTGAACACATTTACCAACCAGGGCTGTTATTAATGCCCTTCGGAACCTATGAAACAGAGCAGTTAGTAAAGAAGCGGGAAAAATTCTTCCCAAAGGGTGTGGATTTTATTCAAGCTGGGATTGAAAAAGTTGATCCACTTGCAAATAAGGTCTACCTCGATAATGGGCGAGAGGTCGCTTACGATTACCTTGTCATCGCAACCGGCACAACTCCACGACCAGATCAAACCCCAGGAATGAGCGACCCAGCGCTTTGGTATAAGAGCGTCTTTGATTTCTACACAATGGAGGGCTCATTAGCTTTGCGCGATGCACTTAAGGATTTCAATGGCGGTCGTCTCGTTGTCCATATCTCTGAGATGCCAATTAAATGCCCAGTTGCCCCGCTTGAGTTCACCTTCTTAGCCGATGCATACTTTGAAAAACGCGGGATAAGAGACAAGGTTGAGATTGTCTATGTCACCCCTTTAGAGGGAGCATTTACTAAGCCTGTATGTTCAAAGCACCTTGGGTGGATGCTCGATGAACGCAAAATTACACTCGAACCAGATTTTGTTATTGAGCATATAGATGCAGAGACTAAAACTATGGTCTCGATGGATGAGCGTGAGATTCCATTTGATCTTCTTGTAACTATTCCTGTCAATATGGGTGCAGATTTCATTGCCCGCTCTGGTCTAGGAGATGAGCTCAACTATGTACCAACAGATAAGCACAACTTCTTATCAGATGCCTTTCCCAACATCTTCGTGTTAGGTGATGCCTCAAACATTCCAGCATCTAAAGCTGGATCAGTTGCTCACTTTGCGATAGATCTATTTTCAGAAAACTTTGTTAACTATGTAAATAACCGTCCTATGGAGCATAGTTTTGATGGCCATGCCAACTGCTTCATTGAATCCGGCAATCGCAAAGGCTTGCTAATCGATTTTAACTATGAAGTTGAACCATTGACTGGCCGCTTTCCGATTCCAGTTATTGGACCACTCCCACTGTTGAAAGAGAGTTATTTAAACCATATTGGAAAGTTAGCTTTCCGTTGGATCTACTGGCACATCTTATTAAAAGGGCGCTATCTACCAATCCCAGCACTGATGTCTATGGCTGGTAAAGATGCGGCAATCAAAGAGAACAAGGAGAAGATAAATGCCTTCAATTGAGATCGCAGGCAAGCAGGTAACCGTTAACGATGAGGGCTTCATGACCGTCTATGACGAGTGGAGCGATGAGATCGCAAAGGTTCTAGCTGCCCAAGTTGAGATCGAATTAACTCCACGTCACTGGGAAGTTATCCACTTTCTACGTGAGGACTATAAGAAAGAGGGAGAGTCATCGACCTCTCGCCACACACAAACTGTTGGTGGCTTCCCGATTAAAGAGCAGTTCGAACTATTTCCAAAGAAACCTGCCAAGAAAATGTCGTACATCGCTGGACTTCCAAAGCCCAAGGGCTGCGTCTAAAGGAGAATGAAATGACTACACCTGCAATCGTCCCGAACTTTGGTGCCGACGACACCGGCCGCAAATTAGCAATCATCTGCTCTAAGGGAAATCTCGATATGGCATATCCAGGTTTGATTCTGGGAAATGCCGCGCTCGGCGAGGGAATCGAAACCCACTTGTTCTTTACCTTCTGGGGCTTTGACATGATTATTAAATCGCGCATGAACGATCTGCAGTTTTCACCTGCAGGAAATACGGCCATGCACCTACCTGGCACTAACGCACATATACCTCAATCGGTTATGCCCGTACCAGGAATGACTGCAATGGCGACGCATATGTTAAAAAAACAGTTGGAGGATTTAAATATTCCTGAAGTGCCTGATTTTCTTGAGCAGATTGTTGCCGCTGGCGGACATTTGTGGGCATGCCGACTATCGGCCGACATGAACAAGGTTGCAGAAAGCGATTTACGTGATGATGTCGAAGGCATCATTAGCGCCTCTGATTTCATCGAAATGACCGAGGGTGCTCAGCTGCTCTTTATTTAGATCTCTCACTGTAAAACCAGCTGCTTGCATCTTTCCACAGGCTAGATCTGGCAATCCATGAATGCGCTAATCACCCGTTTTAATTCTGGGCGTGAAGAGACGTGTGCTACTTAAGTTGATTTACCGTGAAGCCTCACAGAAAGGTATTAGTAATGTGACTCTGCGTGAAGGTGGCAGGCATTCAATAGTGACTCTCAGCAACCTAAGAATTCCGATACCTCGCCATAGAGAGATAGGTGATTTACTCGCGATGCAGATTATGAAAGAATGTGAGCCAGTATTTGGAGAAAGGTGGTGGCACCATGATTAAGACACAGTACAAAGCCAATGTGCAAAAGGATGGCGCTCTATGGTTCATTCAGCTTCCCTCTCATGAAAATGTTTTCACCCAAGCTCGAAATATCGATGAGATTGAGTCAATGACACGTGAAGTAATCTCTCTAATGCTTGAAATTCCTGCAGATTCTTTTGATCTTGAGCTCTCCTTCGTCCCAGATATGTCTCCCGCTTAACCAGAATTCTCTTGGAAGTGAGGAGAATATAGTTATGAATCAAATGGAGATAATGCGCACGGGCCAGGGTTTTATCGCTGCCCTTGACCAAAGTGGAGGTAGCACTCCAAAGGCGCTAAAACTATATGGACTCGATGGAGATTCATACAAGGATGAAGAGCAAATGTTTGATCTCGTTCATGCGATGCGCGCGAGAATCATTAAAAGCCCGGTCTTCACTAGCAAAAGGATTCTTGGTGTCATTCTCTTTGAGATGACAATGAATAGAACAATCGATGGAATGGGGGCTGCCGAGTATCTCTGGAATCGCAAAGGAATCGTTCCCTTTCTCAAAATCGATAACGGTCTTCTTGAAGAGGCCAATGGTGTGCAGTTGATGAAGCCAATTCCGCAGTTGGAGCAGAGGCTCCATGATGCTAAAACACATCAGGTATTTGGAACCAAGATGCGGTCGATCATTAAATTAGCAAATAGTCAGGGCATCGAAAGCTGCCTACGGCAACAATTCGAGTTCGCTGCAATAATTCTTGAGGAAAATTTGACTCCCATTATCGAACCAGAAGTAGATATTAAAAGCCCTGAGAAAGCCGCTGCCGAGCAACTTCTTAAGGATGGATTACTTAAAGCTTTAGATTTGCTCGCACCAACACAGAACGTCATTCTGAAGCTGACACTGCCTAATGAGCTAGGTCTTTACTCGGATTTAGTGGCACACCCAAGAGTTCTTCGTGTTGTCGCACTCTCTGGTGGCTATTCGCGCGAGCAGGCCAATAATCTATTGCGGCAGAATCCATCATTGATTGCCAGCTTTTCTCGAGCCTTAACCGAGGGATTGAGTATTAGTCAGAGTGAGAGCGAGTTCGATGCAACTCTGGATGAATCAATTCAAAGCATTTTCGATGCCTCGACAATTAAAGTCAATACGTGATTGCTCTTGAAATTGCGCTATGACCACTCATAAGTGAGTGCGGCTTGGACAGTCTAAGAGAAGTTCCCATTTAACGAAGATGTGTTTCTTAAGAGTTGATTTATTTTTTTGCCCGTAAGGATTGAGCTATTAGTTTTGCCGACTCGCTGATACCGCCTTGTAAAACTAAAGTAGCGTGGTGAATAGATGGGGCAAATGCGCCGCCCACAGCAATCATCACGCCAGTAGATGATCGATTGAGTTCATCCACAATTCCTTGAGCGGTGGTTACATCGTGTTCCATGACTACAGAAATAGCAGCCCCAATAGCTCGATTGCGATTGACTGCATCGACCCAGACTTCTGCCGGTACGTTCACCCCTAAGTAAACGACCCCGATACCTTGTCTGCGCATTGCCACGGCTAATGCCAATGTTCCAATCTCATGAAATGAGCCAGTTGGCGTTCCCACAACTACTTTTTCATGCACACTTCCTGCCGCCGTGCCTTCAAAGGCAGCGCCCAGTCGACGCATAATGGCGTTACTTGCAAAGTGCTCACTTGCAATATCCAGATTTCCTGCAATCCACTCTTGGCCCAATAGGCGCAGAGTTGGAAAGAGCCACGTATCAACCACTGACTCAAACGAGCCCCGTGAAAAAGCGATATCCAGAACCGCGCCAAGCATTTCATCATCAAGAGATCGTGCAGCGTCGAGAAATGCAGTGGAAAGCTCTAAGTAAGAATCGGCGGCTATAGGGCGGTTCGGAATCTGGCCTGTTGTGCGGTGTAGCAGGATTTCTGCGGCGGCAGCCTGATGCCGCCATCCTTTGTCCAACAGCTTCTGCATCTGAATAATCTCATCGATGCTCGACTGGTCATAGACCCGATATCCGCCTTCAGTTCGCCGAGGCGTGCCGACCCCGTAGCGCTGCTCCCAGGCGCGCAGGGTCGCGGCTGCGATCCCGGTCAACTCAACGGCCTTCTTAATCGTGAACATAGGCCAAAGAGTAGCCCAACATTCAACAATCCTTGCAAGAAAGACTAAGCTTAACTCTCCTTAAATCTCCCTGAATCCTTAAAATTCGGCTGAACTACGCTCAATTCTGCAGATGTGATGGGAGTCATATTGAAATCCCTGTTTAGGGTTTGCCGAATGTTTGTCGAAGGTGCATAATTTCCGAATCACGGTGGATCGTCCATCTTGAAGCAGGTCACATCCTAAGTGGAGGAAATTATGAACACCCGTCCAGTTAAAAGAGCCTCAAAGGCTCTACTGGTTTTACTGTTCGCTGTAAGTGCAATGGCTATGGCTCCCCAAGCTCAAGGCGCAACAGGAACAAAATCACTAGCCGCTGTTCTAACAGCGAAGAGTTCATTTGATATGGATTCAACGAATTATGACATTCTTACTGCAGCAGTGTTGGCGGTCCTAAAGGCCAAGCCTGCCTCATCGGTCGCAGTGCTCACAGATGGCACTGTAGGACTCACAGCTTTTATCCCTAATGACAAAGCATTTGAAAACTTAGTAACGGCACTAACCGGTACCGCCCCAGCGACAGAGGAAGCGACATTCACTGCTGTAGCCGGTTTGGGAATCGACACTGTTGAGCAGGTACTTCTGTATCACGTAGTTCCAGGCGCAGCGATTCTCTCAGGAGATGCCCTTAAGGCAAACGGTGCAAAGTTAGTGAGTGCCCTTTCAGGCAAGAGTATTTCCGTCACAGTAGTTGAAACCACAATTACTTTGGGCGACTACGACACAATCGCGCAGGATCCAAAAGTAATCCTCTCGCAAGTCGACATCAACAAGGACAACATGCAGGTTGCTCACGGAATTGACTCCGTTCTTCTTCCAGTTCAGTTACTGAAGCCTGGAACAAACTCACTCGCCGCTGTTCTCACAGCAAAGAGCTCATTTGATAAGAACTCAGCTAACTATGACATTGTCACCGCAGCAGTATTGGCAGTCCTAAAGGCAAAGCCAAACTCAGCGGTGAAAGTTCTCACAGATGGCAAGACGGCAGTAACGGCATTTATTCCTAATGACAAAGCATTCATGAATCTAGTTACAGCTTTGACCGGTAAGAAGCCAAAGTCGGAGGCCGCTACATTCGCAACTGTGGCAGGACTTGGAATACCTACGGTTGAAAGTATTCTTAAGTTCCACGTTGTCCCAGGTACAGCCATTATGTCTGGAGATGCATTGAAGGCCAATGGTGCTTCACTCAAGAGCGCACTCTCAGGCAAAATGATTAAGGTCTCAGTCATGGGAACAGTAATCACTCTTGGTGATTACAACAAGAAGCTAAAGGATGCGAAAGTCATTCTGAAGCAAGTTGATATCAATAAGGGAAATCTACAAATAGCACACGGCATTGATGCGGTTTTGATGCCAACAATGTAATCCTCTATCAATTCAAATATGGCCTCCTGGTAGTCCAACAGGGGGCCATATTTCTTGTCCAAATAGAAAATGAACATCCGCGGAGAGAAGGTAATGGGCGAGAAGTTGAGGGGTTCAACTTGGTGGGGCGGGTCGGGCTCGAACCGACGACGACTGAATTATGAGTTCAGGGCTCTAACCAACTGAGCTACCGCCCCGTGCAGGAAGTAACTCTAATGCAGGAATAATCATATGAAGGCACGTTCCGATGCCATCGGGGCCGGGCTTAAGAGACCAGTTGCCCTTGGCAATGACGTCAAATATGGAGCTTCCCAGTCCTGCAGGCTGATTTCCAGCGACCCCGAATTCATCTTCGCAGCGAATCAGGAGCTTCCCGTCAGCTAACCAAATCGAGCTCAATAGCGGCTCAAACACGGGCACCGGAATTCTAACTTTCACTATTTCAAAAAGGGTTAGCTCTGTTTCGGATTATGCCTCAGGTGCACCATCAAATGATGGGCGGTCCATTCGAGTGACAAACTCTGATATTTCAGATCTTGAAGTAGGGATGACAATTACGGGTTCCAATATAGCTAACTCTGGGAATAACTCAATTATTTCAATTCCAACATCACCATCCAGAACATTTATAACGGCAACCGGCACCAATACAGATAGCAATCAATATCTGGCCTTTACGCCTGTACAAGTTTGTTCGTCAGCGAGTAGCTATTTCACTTTGAAAAATACTGGTGAGATAACCATTAACAGTATGAGCATTACTCAATCAGGTACCGCTCTCAGTGGTGGCGATACGATTACTTGGTCGACCTGTGCTGGAACATGGAATGAGGCGGCAGGTACGTGCTCGGGTGCATCGAATTCAATTCTGACAACAACGTCAACTTCGGGTGCTCAGCAATTGACTCTCACTCTTGCACCCGGAGCTTGGGTTCTAGTACAAGCGGAATCTACTCCTGCAGGTGCGTCTGCGACATTGAATATTTCGGTTTCAGTCTCTACAACAGATTTACGAACAGCGACAAACACTAACGCCTAAG
>JBILUX010000158.1:0-3257 GCA_044370765.1 Candidatus Planktophila sp.
CCTAAGAGCACCGATCCATTTGTAGTATTGACCGGCTAATAAAACGCGCTGGTTTTTCGTGCGATCAGAGCCAACATCAAAATAATGTGATAATTTCGTGACGATTTGTTCTACGGATTTCTCTGTAACAAAGCGTATGCGTGAGATTTCGGCATTGCTAAGGCCACTACCAACCAGACGCATAGTCTCAATTTGAATATCAGTTAACCCTGAAAGAATTGAGAGGAATTGAGGGGCGTTAATTATGTCGTTGGCTCCGGCCCAGATGAAAGTCTCCTTTGACTTTGCCGCCAAAATCGATGCTGGGAGTGCCTGGTTAATCAAAGCGATCACATCGGGAACTGTTTTAAGAATTAACTGAGAACCGAGTGGTATAGATCCGACAGTAACTCCCAAAATTCTAAGTTCAGGGCAGTCGGCAAGAATTAAAAGACCAAGCAAGGGGTTAATCTCGCGAAGCTCATGACATAAGGGGATGGCGTGCTCTTGATTAAATCTAATGTCAATGAGTACCACATTTGGTTTATGGAGGTTGAAGAGTTCCATAACCTCATCACTGTTACCTGTTGCGTGGATGGATCTCACCCCTGTTTGAACAAAGGCTGGCACCATGAGTGCGCGCTCAAAGGGTTGGTCACTAATGATTAGAAGCTTCATGGTGTACCACCATAGACCCTGTTTTCGCCCTCACGCTCAGTGAAGTTCTAGGGGAATCCCGTCTGACACTGAGACGATAGAGAGCAACACCATTTCACGCTTAATCCACCTCTGAGCCCTGAGTGGTTACTCTCATTCTATGAAGAAGCTTTATATAGCCTTGCTTGTTATCGTGAACATATCGCAGTCGATGCCGGCACAGGCGCTACCTGTCTATGTTTTTCCGGTCGCAAATTGCACAGTCAACTATGCGCGTGCTCACCATGATTACGCTGCTACAGATATTTTAGCTAAGGCTGGTTGTAAGTTTGTCGCCCCTATTAATGGTGTAATCGATGAGGTTAATCGCGTAGATCGATGGAGTGGAAAGACAAATATCGGAAATGATCGCGGTGGTTTGTCGGTTTCGATGATTGGTGATGATGGAGTGCGCTATTACGGATCGCACTTACGCTCAATTCCAGCGAGCATTCAACCGGGAGTAGTTGTTGTTGCTGGGCGCTTGTTGGGTTCAATTGGTGCAACGGGAAGTGCTCGCGGAACGGCGCCACACCTTCATTTTGGAATTTCATGGCCCACGCCCTTAAATCCCGAAACGTGGTGGGTCAGGCGCGGAGAAGTCTTGCCGTGGAAGTATTTAGATGCGTGGAAAATGGGAAAGGATTTATCTCCCGTGAAAGAGGTTGCTGCGAGGAAGTTAAAAGTTGGCGAGATTCCGCCCGTTCCGAAGTAGAAAAGGAAATAGCCCCCACCGCGTTTTGCGGTGAGGGCTATTTATAAAGCGGTGTTAACTAGGCAGGGTTTACTGCATCAGCCTGAGGACCCTTTGGACCCTGCACGACCTCAAACGAAACTGCCTGACCCTCTTCAAGAGACTTGTAACCGTTTCCTTGGATTGCTGAGTAGTGAACGAATACATCTTGTCCGCCACCATCAACTGCAATGAAACCGAAACCCTTTTCAGAGTTGAACCACTTAACTGTACCTGTTGCCATGTTTTACTTTTCCTTCGATATGTGGGTGTTCGAGAAATCCTCGACCACGGTCTTCCTCTTGCGCCAGCGATACCGAATATGTATTACATGATACGGGTACTGATTAAGCGTCGGACTGGGACCAACTGTAGCGCCTACCGTCGGGTATACCTAAAGTGGGACTGGACAGTTTGAGGCTGGGGGGTGTGTAATTAAGCTACTAGCAGGAGCATAAGGCGGCCGGGGAAGGTCGCAATCGGCGTCCTTGCTAGGAGTTTTCGATGCAACGATTAACCCGATCCTCCACGGCCCTTGCCGTCCGGGGTCAACTCACCATCCACAGCGCGCCATCTGCGCTGCGTAGCCATATCGATTGGGCTCTCGCCGAGATATTGGGGGCGGGGGTGCGAATTGAGTGGACGCCTCAGATGCTCAAAGCCGGCACCTTTAAATGCACCATCACATGGCGCGATCGCGGCGGCGTGGCAGCGGCGATTGCAAGTGCGCTTAGAAGTTGGCACTACATCTACTTTGAAGTTCAAGAGGACACCAATAACGGGGGAGAGTTATTTCGCTTTACTCCAGAACTTGGAATCCATCGCGCACTTACGGATTTGGCGGGTGCGGTAATAATTAGTGAAAACCAACTAGAGGCAGTTCTTGCGAATAGTTTTGATGAGGACTCTATCCGTACAGGGTTGGCACTCATTATTGGAAATGACTGGGAAAACGAACTCGAGCGTTTTCGTGGGGTCAATCACCAAGAGCTTTCACACCTTCGCGCAATTTAATCGAATATAATTCTTCCATGAGCCAACTACATGAATCCCCAATTATCACCGTTGAGCGTCGCAAAGCGGTAACAATTATTATCTCTGCCATCATTCTTTCATTGGCACTTGGTATCGGCTTGATGAAGGTTGGATCGGGCTTTGCATCGCGTAGTAGTGATGGAATAACCGTCACAGGTTCAGCTAAGACTTCAGCCACCGCTGATAATGCAGTGTGGACACTTACCGTGAGTCTTTCATCGCCATCAGTTGGTACGGCTGTTAAAAAAGTAGATGGCGATGTAGCATCCCTTTCAACGTATTTAACTAATGGCGGAATCCCTGCAGATGCACTCACACTTGGCGCAGTATCGGCATATGCCAACGAAGAGTATGTCAATGGAAATTCAACCGGGCGCATACTTTCCTACCGCGCTTCTCGTGACGTAACTGTGCGAACAAAAGATGTTGCACTTGTGTCAAAGCTCAGCCAGGGAATAGGTTCACTTTTAGAGACTGGAATCAACGTCAATAACTATGGTCCTCAGTACTACATCTCAAACTTGCCAGAGCTTCGCCCAGCGCTAATGAGCGATGCGATGAAGGATGCAAAAGTACGTGCCGAGGCGTTAACAAAGGCTGTGGGCAGTTCACTTGGCTCACTCGTAAATGTGAAGGCTGGGCCAATTCAAATCACAACACCTGATTCAACAATGACCGCTGATTACGGCGCTTACGACACAAGCACTATCGAAAAGACAGTTACTGCAACTGTTTCAGTTACCTTTAAAACTAACTAAAGCGGGATATTGCCGTGGCTTCCACGGCGATGAGGTGCGTCGGCAATTGTTTTAGC
>JBILUX010000059.1:0-6669 GCA_044370765.1 Candidatus Planktophila sp.
AATAATGTAGTAAATAGGATATAACCTTAGAATTCGATTCTTATAAAACCCCATTTTTGTGGAATAAGACTTATCAAGAATTAGGGCAATATAAAATCCTGACACTATAAAAAATATTTCAACAGCGTTTGACCCTCCAAAACCAGTTACTACGTTAGTTAATCCGGATTGAGGAGCGTGAGCCATAAACACAGATACCGCCAACAAAACTCTCAGTAAGCCCACTTAGCTACCATAAACCAGAATCTCCGACTTTCGCTGACTTTTGGCGAGGATCGTAAATTGTGGTTGTACCAATCCTGTACCAAAAACTATTGGTGGGAGGGTGTAGTAACGGGTAATGACTGGACACCCGAAATTGGGGGTTAGGTGCTAATCTGAGCGTGAAATAGGAGTTGGTCGTAGTTCTTAGTTGGATCTGTTCGGGGCTGGTAAATAGGCCTAACGGATTAAAAGTCCGTTGCTCTACCAACTGAGCTATAGGCCCCACTGCACACAAGTTTGATTAGCAAATCTAACATCTGCTAACAAAGCACCATGCGAGGCGCAATCGTATCGGAGATTTGAACCAATATCCTCCGCTAACCAACCCCTGTTATGGTTACCACATGTCAGTTCTCGTCGCAGGTTCAACGGGCTTAGCTGGTTCAGCGATCGCCGCAGCATTTGAGAGCCAAGGGCGAGAAGTAATCAAAGTGCACCGTGGTGTTCTTGACTTAATGGATTTAGATTCAACCCGAAATTTCTTGAAAGCTTCCAAGCCGACACTAGTAGTTGATGCTGCTGCCAAAGTCGGTGGAATCGGTGCTAATAATTCCTTTCCTGTGGAATTCTTGGTTGACAATATTCGGATACAGAGCAATTTAATGCAAGCGGCTCACGAAGCAAAAGTAGAAAATCTTGTGTTCCTGGGTTCCAGTTGCATTTACCCTCGTAATTGCCTCCAACCAATAAAAGAGGAATATCTGCTGACAGGGCCATTGGAGGAATCTAATTCTGCATATGCAATAGCAAAAATTGCCGGCATTGAATTAGTAAACTCCTACCGCAAGGAATATGGGACTCGCTGGATTTCCCTTATGCCTACTAATCTCTACCGAGAAATACGACTCCTCTATGCACCTCAATGTCGGTACAGGGGAGGATATTCCCATTAGCGATTTGGCTTACCTGGTTGCCTCCCTGTCCGGTTTCAAAGGAGAAATTAAATGGGATACTGGAAAACCTGATGGTACTCCTCGAAAAGTTCTAGATGTTTCACGGATAAAAGCACTCGGGTGGAAACCAACTATTACTCTTGAGCAAGGAATTTTATCAACAATCGCTTGGTATAGAGAAGCTAGCACTAAGGGAGAGGCCCGCGTATGAAGACTAAGACCGCTTTCATTACTGGAATTACAGGACAAGATGGCTCTTACTTGGCAGAACTGCTCCTGAATAAGGGCTATGAAGTGCATGGGTTAATTCGTAGGTCCTCATCTTTCAACACATCACGAATAGATCATATTTATCAAGATGCTCACGAGTCGAATCCGGAATTATTTTTGCACTACGGCGACTTAATTGATGGTGTTGGATTAACTAACTTAATTCGCGAAATTAAACCTGAAGAAGTTTATAACTTAGGGGCACAGTCCCACGTACAGGTTTCATTTTCGATGCCACAATACACTGGTCAGGTTGATGCAGTCGGGGCAGTCGGCTTACTTGAAGCAATTCGCTCAGCTGAAATTAACACAAGATACTATCAAGCTAGTACGTCAGAACTTTTCGGCAGTACGCCACCTCCACAGAATGAAGATAGTATCTTCAGGCCACGCAGCCCTTATGCGGCGGCGAAGCTCATGGCTTATTGGTGTACCGTAAATTATCGTGAGGGATACGGAATGCACGCAACAAATGGAATTCTTTTTAACCATGAATCTCCGCGCCGAGGTGAAACATTTGTTACTCGTAAAATCACAAGAGCAGTAGCAGAAATTGCTACAGGATCTAAGAAGAAATTATTTCTTGGAAATCTTGATGCCGTTCGTGATTGGGGTTATGCGAAGGAGTATGTAGAATCAATGTGGCTAATGCTCCAACAGGAAAAACCGTCAGACTATGTGGTTGCGACCGGTGTAGGTGCATCGGTTAGAGATTTTGCGGAAGCAGCTTTCTCTCATGCGGGGCTTAACTGGCAAGAACACATTGAAGTTGATGAAAAATATATTCGGCCAACCGAGGTCGATGCGCTCATCGGCGATGCTTCGAAGATTGAGCGAGAATTAAATTGGAAAGCTAAGACTCATTGGAAAGAGCTTGCGGAGTTGATGGTTTCAGCCGATATACAAGCAAAGCAATAACTACCTTCCATTGGCAGCCCGGACTAAGCGATCCCGAATGGCTACTGCGATTCCGATCCCTATTGGCTGTGTAATGACTACTTCGGCCAATCCTTGAATGTCTGCTTCGCGTAAGGCTGAGTAGAGAATCTGGGCAAACTCATCGTCATCCAGCGGTGAAGCCAGACGAATGACCCCTGGCGGAGTTTCGATACTTGCGAGCGCAATAAAACCTTGGCCTACTGTTGGGATTTCACATAAAAATACTTTTGCAGCCGGTGCATAGTGATTGTCAAGTGATCCACTAACTCGAATTGGGTCGACAGAATTTATTTCACTTGACTTGTTTACTTCGCCAAGATTAGGACTACTAGTTATTTTGGCTACTTGAATTCCCGTGCTCGCTTCAATCATCGCGGCCGTAATCGCACCGGGGCGCAAGATTCGAGGCGCATCGCCGGTGCAATCAATAATTGTTGATTCAACTCCAATGGCGCAGGCTCCACCATCAATAACCAAATCGGCTGGTGCCAGAAAGTCACCAATCTCATCGGCAACTGCTGCCGCAGTTGTTGGTGATACTTGGCCAAAACGGTTAGCGCTTGGGGCTGCAATTCCCTTGCCTCCAACGTTTTCAAAAGCTTCGAGTAATGCCAATGCAACAACATGGTCTGGTACTCGCACACCGACCGTCTCCTGTCCGCCAGTAATAAAATCTTGAGCAAGTTCACTTCGCTTTAAAACTAAAGTCATTGGCCCTGGCCAAAAATCGCGGGCTAATTCAATTGCATACTCTGGAATATTGTCAGCCCAATCACCCATGCACTGCATCGATGAAAGATGCACAATTAGAGGGTGGTCTGAAGGCCGTCCTTTAACGCTATAAATTCGAGCTACTGCATCACCATTGCAAGCATCGGCCCCAAGGCCATAGACCGTCTCTGTGGGAAAGGCCACTAAATTTCCTGCTACAAGCGTTGCTGCGGCATCACGCATCACATCTGCTGTGCAGTTAGAGAGGAACTGGGATTGGCTCACCCCTAAATTCTCTCACTATTCTCAGAATTAATTAACGCTCTATACAGCCAATGCGCGATACTTAAGCTATGAAAACTAAATCATTTCGCACTATTGCAGCCCTAACCATTGCCATCTCCATTATTGGGGGCACAGCCCTCGCGATGCCAGCGATGGCAGTTGAGACCACAACCCGATACATCAGTGTTAGTGCCACTGGAACAACGATGGTTGTCCCAGATGCCGTACGGATCAATGCAACTGTTTCCGTTCTGAGTAAGAGCTCTAAAGAGGCACTTGCCGCATCATCTACAACTGCAACATTAGTTCGCAAAGCATTAACAGCGAATAAAATTGCAACTAAAGATATTGCGACACAATCAGTATCAATTAACCCTGAATATTCCTATCCGCAAGATGGAAGCGCTCCAGTGCTAACTGGTTATCGTGCATCGCAGAGTTTTAGTATTACAGTCCGTGAAGCAACAACAGCTGGCGCCGTTGTGGATGCAATCGTCACTGCAGGGGGAGATAACCTCCAACTAAGCGGTGTGAGTCCATTTGTACTAAATGATGACAAAGCAACTGATGTCGCCCGTAGTTATGCAGTTGGTCGAGCAAAGGCAAAAGCTGTTTCATACGCAAAACTTCTTGGGGTAAAACTTGGCAAAGTGATCTACCTTGAGGAAACTTCAACGCCATCGATCTACCCGATCTACACATCTTCAGCCAAGGCTGAAGATTCAGCGACTCAGATTGACTTGGGTGAGCAGAAAGTCTCAGTTTCAGTCTCAGTTCGCTGGGCAATCGGTTAAACCGCAAAGTAATCAAATGTGTGGGTAGGGCCGTCGATTTCGACGGCCCTATTTCACTTCTCCAGGAGCATTAAACCTGAGTTTGGTCGCGCGCTCATTGGCGGGTACGATTGCCAAGCCTTGAAACGTCCCCATCGTCTAGGGGCCTAGGACATCGCCCTTTCACGGCGGTAACACGGGTTCGAATCCCGTTGGGGGCACGCACGATAAGTTAGACGGCAGTAAAGTAGTAAAGGCTTTGAGGGTGACGGCGGAGGTCGCGGGTTCAAGTCCCGTCCGGGTCGCAAAGGTTTTGGTGTCGTACTTTTAGTTAAGGCCGATGTTAGAACCTTGTTTGGCTTGGTAGCTCAGTTGGTACGAGCGAACGACTGAAAATCGTTAGGTCGCCGGTTCGATCCCGGCCCAAGCCACAGTAGTTTTAGATTACGTCTAACTCCAAATCTTTTAGTTCCTTTGCTCTTTGAGCCAATCGCACATATAAGAACACTAAAGGCACTAAGAGAATTGATCTATGCCTGAAGGAAGTCCCAAGATTCACTTCCACTAGTGCGCTAAATGCAATTTCTCCAGCGAGGAAGATGAGCGTAAAGAGGATCTGAGGATCGCTCAAGAACTTAACTTTCCGAAATCTTATAAATTGAAATATCACAAGTGCATATAAAGCCCACCACAATGGGGATTCAAATGAAGAGATACCTACTGCAATGCCAGGATCACCAATGAAAGGAAAAGGCCCACAGAGAAATACGAAGGCTGGCCAAAGCATTGAAAGGGGATCAGTAATTTTCCCTGGTTCAAGGATGTGCCCATTAAGCGATGAAGTATCTTTACCCACCTGATTGGTTTCACTAATCAAACCTGACTGTACTTTTTCATCCCAAAGGCTTTGAATTTTTGTATCCAGATTTAATAACCCAAGAATCCTGCTAAATGACGAATCAGGGTTATCGATTAAATAGAAATGCAAAGCGATGAGCGTATAATCCCCGTGGAAGGTAATCAACTGCTGTCCGCTTCCGCTTCCGCTTCCGCTTCCGCTTCCGCTTCCGCTTCCGCTTCCGCTTCCGCTTCCGCTTCCGCTTCCTGGTACTTCAACATAGACCTGACTTATCGAATCTCCAGATCGAGCACCAGTCTCTGAAATACCTCCCTGAAAAATGAAATCGAGGGCATACGCTGATGTCGTGCTTGCAAATGCAATGACTGGTGCCAAAAAGCCCACAATCAATAATTTAGTAATTTTCCGACGATCAAATCCTTGAAAGAGAAAAATAATACTGCTCGAGACAAGAGCCACCATTAAACATGCCCATAAATAGTTCTTGGTTGAAACAAGTCCATATGAACCAATAAAGAGGAGTGAATATGCTTTCTTATTATTCTCTTGGAAAAGAAAATTTAGTCCGGCCAAAAATAAAGCGGTCTCCGCAATAATGAATGATTCACGTAAGCCTACTGAAGTCCAAAGAAAAACTGAGGGGATAAAGAAGGCGGCGAAAATAAGCGCCTGAGAGACTTTCCTATTAGGCGTGCTTCGCTTAAGCACATCCCTCAGCAAATATAAGCTCACAGCGGAAATGAAAATCGAAAGAAGTCGAACCGCAAGGTAATCTGGAACGCCAACTAAATTAAGAATTTTGGCCGGTAAATACGCAACCCATAGAAATATTGTTGGGGCTGTAATCCAACCACTGCCCGATTGTGCACCCGTACCGATTGGCCACGTATAAACGTTATTAAAAGTATAAATGTAACCGACCTCATCGGGTGCCAGGGCGAATAAGTTCCCAAGAAATATGGCAAGGATGGTGTGCAAGGTGATGAAAGCAACTATGAGAGGATTTTGCCTAAAGGCTTTTACCCACCGATTGAAAGTACCTGAAATCATCAATTCATTGCCTCCAGATATAAGAATTCGCATAGTACTCTTCACTCGTTAAAGAGCGATTATACTTAACTTACATGTTTTTGAGCCTTACTGGCTGAGGGCGCGGTATAGAAAGGGGCTTGCAATGGAAAGCGAGTTGGTTGCATCCATTCCATTTATTGACGGTCGAGGTGACCTCTTTTGCCGTGGATGCCTAGGGGGGGAACTTTTCTCAGGCCTTGATCTCGGAGAACTACCAATAGCAAACGAGCTTCTCAAATCAAGCGAGGGCAGCCTAGAAAAATTTCCACTCCACTTAAGGGTCTGTTCTGAATGCGGACTTGGTCAAGTGGCAGATGTTGTAACTCCTGAAAGGATTTTTAGGGACTACCGATATCTCTCTTCAATGAGTACAACTTTTTTGCAACACGCAACGGATTTTGTTGATCAGAGAGTGCAGGAAGGGGTGTTTTCACCCGGTGACTGGGTGCTAGAGATTGCTAGTAATGATGGCTATCTTCTAAAGAATTTCTTACCATACGGGATTAAAGCTATTGGGGTTGAGCCCGCAGAAAATGTAGCTGAAATTTCAAGGGAGCTGGGAATTGACACGATTTCGGAGTTCTTTTCAAGTCACTTAGCAAAA
>JBILUX010000060.1:0-6635 GCA_044370765.1 Candidatus Planktophila sp.
TCATGATTTGCGGAGCTTTGCCACCAACAACCACCACGCCGTTGATGACACACCTTATGGCGGAGGCGCTGGAATGGTGATGCTGCCAGAAATTTGGGGCCAAGCATTGGATCCATTAATGATTCCTGATACTGATTTAATAGTTTTGACCCCTGCTGGCAAACGTTTTGATCAGCCTCTGGCCGCACGGTTTTCAAAGGCTAGCCACATTGTCTTTGCATGCGGTCGATACGAGGGAATTGATGACCGCGTTCGCCAACACTATGAGTCTGACCAGTATGCATCCAAAAACATCCGCGTACATGAAGTTTCAATCGGAGATTACGTTTTAGGTGGGGGAGAGGTTGCATCTCTTGTAATGATTGAAGCGATTACTAGATTATTACCAGGAGTCCTTGGCAACCCTGAATCATTGAATGAAGAGTCACATAACGAGGATGGTTATCTTGAGTATCCAAATTTTACTAAGCCCTCGGTATGGCGCGATATCGCAGTTCCGGAGATCTTATTGAGCGGAAATCACGGCGAAATTGCGAAATGGCGTGCTGCTCAAGCGATAAACCGTGCCGAAAAGAATGTGTAACTCGCGAGTAATAGCAGTTCTGCCGTAACCTACACCCCATGACGAGTGATGCAGAGTCGGTTCAGGCACGGTTAATTCGCGACCTCGAACCAGTTGTTGCAGTTGAACTCGAGCGACATTTAGCGGTGCAAAAGAATTGGTATCCACACGAGTATGTCCCATGGTCAGAGGGTCGCGATTTTGCAGGCCCGCTCAATGGTGATGCGTGGGAGGCGAAAGATTCGCGTTTAACTGCCGTGGCTCAAGACTCGCTAGTTCTTAACCTTTTGACTGAAGATAACTTACCGAGCTACCACACTGAGATTGCAATCTCTATGGGTCGCGACGGCGCGTGGGGCACATGGATCGAACGCTGGACGGCCGAAGAGGCACGCCACAGCATCGTTATTCGAGATTATTTGATGGCAACGCGTGGTGTAGATCCTTACGAGCTCGAAGATTTACGTATGGCCCACATGTCACTCGGTTATCAGACGCCATATGTCAATGACATGTTGCACACCATCGCCTATGTCTCTTTTCAAGAGTTAGCAACGCGTATTTCCCATCGCAATACTGGAAAGATTTCAGATGATCCCATTGCAGAAAATATGATGCAACGTATCGCCCTAGATGAAAACTTACATATGCTTTTTTATCGAAACACGTTAGGTGCCGCCCTTGATATGGAGCCAAATGCATCGATGCGCGCAATTACCGATGTCGTTACAAACTTTGGAATGCCTGGTGCAAACATGCCAGGCTTTGGTCGCAAAGCCGTTCAAATCGCACTCGCTGGAATCTATGACATGCAACAGCATTTAGATGAGGTAATCGCACCCGTCTTACGCGCATGGAAGGTCTTTGAGCGTACTGATCTATCGGGTGATGGCCTAAAAGCTCGCGACGAGTTAGTGGCCTTTCTTGAAAAGACCGGCCTTGAAGCATCTCGCTTTAATGAAAAGCGTGAACTCTATTTTGAGCGCATGATTGCTCGTGGGCAAGAGCCGAATAGAATCTCGTAAGAGTTAGCTGCCGGCAATAGGGATGAAAGTGAAAGAGTTAGAGAATAAAACCGCGCTCGTTACTGGTGCAAGCAGAGGTATCGGCCGCGCCATAAGCCTGACGCTCGCAAGAGCCGGTGCTCAACTTATATTGGCCGGTCGTAACATTAACGAACTGAATGAAACCTCTAGATTAATTTCAGAGTTAAAAATCGGACCCGATCCACTTGTTTGCCAGATGGATTTACTGAATGTCTCAACAATTGAAAGTGCGGTAAAAAACGCACTCGACAGCTTTGGCCGCATTGATATTTTGGTCAACAACAGCGGAATTACTGGAAAATCTGCCAAGCTGTGGGAGTTAGATGAGTCAGAGTGGGATGAGGCGATAGATACAAATCTTAAAGGTCCTTTTCTACTTTCAAAGGCGGTAATCCCTTCGATGATCGCAAGAAAATCGGGTTCAATTATTTTCATAGGATCAGTTACCGGAAAGCGGCCCCTCGTTAATCGCAGCGTCTATGCCGCTTCTAAACTGGGCTTAGTGGCGATGATGCGCACTCTGGCTTTAGAACTGGCAAGAGAGGGAGTCAGAGTCAATCTCATCTCACCTGGATTTGTAGCAGGCCCTCGATTAGATGGCGTGATCGCCCAAGTGGCCATTGATGAGGGTACAACAGCGCAAGAGATGGAATCCAAGTGGTTGGACATGGTACCTACTGGCAAATTTGTTACACCGGAGAATATTGCTCAAGGAGTTCTATTTTTTGCATCTGATCGATCTGGCGCCACAACTGGTGAGGATTTAAATATTTCTGGGGGATTAGTGATGTACTCATGAGTGATCACAAAAAGCGCGTAATTTTTATTGAGCATGACCATGTAAGCGCGGGCGGTCCTATTTGGAGACAGTTTGAGCGACGCGGATATGAGATTACGCGATTTATTATCGTCGACGAAGAAAACGCTAAAACTCCAAATGTCACACCGGTATGGCCAGATCTATTGAGTTTCGATGTCGTAGTTGTCATGGGCGCACCATTTGCCGCCTATGACGATGAACGGATTGGCAATTGGCTATTGCCACAGGTTGAAAAAATGCGCGAAGTGCACAACGCTGGAATTCCAGTGATGGGAATATGTTTTGGAGGCCAACTTATGTCTCGAGTTTTAGGGGGCACGGTTTCACGCTCGCCTCGCGCAGAGCTCGGCTGGTATGAAATCGAAAGCGTCGATGAGACTCTTATTCCTAGAGGGCCATGGTTCCAATATCACTGGGATCGCTTTACATTCCCGTCTGGCTCTACAGAGATTGCGCGCAACGAACTCTGCCCGCAGGCCTATGTTTATGGGCGCACATTAGGAATGCAGTTTCACCCTGAAATCGATGCAGATGTATTGGATATGTGGCTTGCAATGGATGGCGGCTGCGCAGAAGTTGAATCCGAAGGCGTTGTTGTCGAGGATTTACGAAAGCAGACAAAAGAGCTTGAAAAGGAGAGCAATCAGCGCGGCTACGACTTAGTTGATCAATTTCTTGATCGAGTCGCGACCGCGCCGATTGTTCTTATTTAATTCTTAATCGTTAGATATAAAGACGTTCTTAACTTCAGTAAATGAATCAAGGGCATCTGGACCAAGTTCTCGACCTAGTCCTGACTGCTTAAAGCCACCAAATGGTGTCCAGAAGCGCACCGATGAGTTGGAGTTAACCGATAGAGCGCCAGTATCTATTCCACGAGATACGCGCAGAGCACGTCCAACATCGCGCGTCCAAATTGAACCGGACAAGCCATATTCGCTGTCATTGGCCATTGCGATCGCTTCGGCCTCATCTTCAAAGGTCATCACCGATACAACAGGCCCAAAGATTTCCTCACGCCATGAACGGGCCTGTGTATTTTTAGGAAGCAGCACAGTTGGTGCCATCCAGTATCCAGGGCCAGTTGGTGCGCTACCTTTAAAAGCGATCGGCTCATCAAGGAATGACTCGACGACATCGAACTGCTTCTTTGAAATCAGCGGTCCCATATCTGCCGTTGCAAGATTTGGATCTTCAACGCGGAACTTCTTGACCGCTACTTCAAAGTGCTCCATAAAAGTATCAAATGCTGATTTCTGCACCAAGATACGAGAGCGTGAACAGCAATCTTGACCGGCGTTATCAAAGACGGCGCCTGGTGCACCTGCTGCAGCTTTTGCGATATCTGCATCGGCGAAAATAATATTTGAACTCTTACCGCCGAGTTCAAGAGTTACGCGCTTAACCTGCTCAGCGCAGCCAACCATGATCTGTTTTCCAACGGTGGTTGATCCGGTAAAGACAACTTTACGAACAAGCGGATGTGTAACAAAGCGATTGCCAACAACGCTTCCCTTACCCGGCAAAACATTAAATACGCCCTCTGGAATTCCAGCAAGAAGTGCTAGTTCACCTAGTCGAATTGCACTCAGTGGTGTGTATTCGGCCGGCTTTAAAACAACGGTATTGCCTGCAGCAAGTGCTGGCGCAAATCCCCATCCTGCAATCGGCATTGGGAAGTTCCAAGGAACAATAATGCCAACTACCCCAAGAGGCTCTTTAAAGGTTACATCGATGCCACCGGCAACAGGAATCTGTCGACCAAATAAGCGCTCAGGTGCTGCGGCGTAATACATCAGGGTATTTGCGACGTTATCGGCCTCCCACAGTGCATTACCGCGAGTGTGGCCAGAGTTTGTAATCTCTATCTGAGCTAACTCTTCACGGTGATCAGTTACGATCTGTGAAAAACTGCGGAGTAATCGTGCGCGCTCACCGGGTGCGATGTGGCGCCAGGTATCAAAGGCTTTAGCCGCCTTTGCGATTACATGGTCAGTTGCCTCTAGATCTAAGTGAGGAACATTCTTAACAATCTCTTCGGTGGCAGGGTTGATTACATCGTATGAAGTAGACACAGTTGATTTAAAACCTTTCGAAGTTACGGAATAGTTCCCAATCGGTAATTGCTTTACCGTAGGCTGCAATTTCAATCTTTGCCATGTTGGCATAGTGGGCCTGAACTTCAGCGCCAAATGTCTCTTTGATCCACGCACTATTTTCCCAAAGCTCTAACGCCTCGGTCATAGTGGATGGCAATCTGGCAGAGTCTTCTGCGTAGGCATTTCCTTGGAAAGCTGGCTCTAGAACCATCTTCTTTTTAATTCCATCTAAGCCAGCGGCGATAATTCCAGAGACGGCTAAGTAAGGATTGACATCTCCACCAGCAGTTCGATTCTCAAGACGCAGACTCGCACCCTTTCCAACTAGGCGAAGTGCGCATGTGCGGTTATCGCGTCCCCAAAGAATTGCAGTTGGTGCAAATGAGCCCGGAACAAAGCGCTTGTAGGAGTTAATATTTGGAGCAAATAAAAGCGTCATTTCACGCATGTGCGCCATCTGTCCGGCCACAAATTGACGACCGACATCGCTCATGCCCTGTTCTTTATCGTTCTCATCTGCCATCACCAATGAGCCATCAAGGCCACGGAAAGACAAGTGAATGTGCGAAGAGTTTCCCTCTTTTTCATTGGGCTTAGCCATAAAGGTCAATGCATAGCCATCTTGAGACGCGATCTCTTTGGCGCCATTCTTATAAATAACATGGTTATCGCAGTTTGATAGTGCATCAGAGTATTTGAATGCGATTTCATGTTGACCAAAGTTGCACTCACCCTTGACCGATTCAACGGTCATTCCAGCCTTGGCCATTGATAGGCGGATGCGACGGAGGAGAGGCTCAATTCGCGAGCCGCCCAAAATAGAGTAATCGACGTTGTATTGATTGACGGGAATTAGGTTTTTGTATCCCTTATTCCATGCCTCTTCATATGTATCTTTGAAAACCACAAACTCTAACTCGGTGCCGCACATAGCCTCCATGCCGGCATCTGCCAGAGCTTTAACCTGCTTACGCAAAATCTGGCGAGGTGAGGCAACGACATCGGTGTGATCGAGCCACTGCACATCGGCTAGAACTAAAACCGCCCCTGGCTGCCAATCGATTAAACGCAGAGTGCTCATATCGGGTACTAGTGCAAAGTCGCTATAGCCGCGCTCCCATGAGGACATCTCGTATCCCTCAACGGTATTCATATCTACATCGACGGCTAAGAGATAGTTACACCCTTCAGTGCCGTGCTTTAAGACCTCATCGATAAAAAATTGCCCATGGATACGCTTGCCAGTTAAGCGGCCCTGCATATCGGTCATTGCAACTACGACAGTATCTATAGATCCGTCGGCTACCCCTGCTTTTAACGCTTCAATCGACATTGATTTCATAAGGTGATGCTATCTAGTTCTAGGCCGTAAATCTACAAAGAAAAACCCCTGCCGCTTTCGCGACAGGGGTTTTAGTGTTAGTTCTCTTATTATGCGTTGATGTTGCTTCGTGGTCCTGTGAACCACTTCTTGGCCGACAAGCTCCACCAAGCCCACAGAATTAACAACGCGCCACCAGTGATAATCGGTGCGTAGTTAACTGCAGTCCATGTGAAGTCTTTGTTACCAGGAGTTCCCGCTGGCGAGAATGGCAAAACGAAGTAGACCGAGATAATTGCAATCTCTGCAACTGCAATAACATTCATCCACTTATATTTTGAGCCAAGTGTCCACGGACCAGGTTTGAAGGAGTCTCCAGCCTTTAGTCGCAAGAAAATTGGAATAATAAATGCAAGATAGAGAGAGATTACACAGACGGAGACAACTGCATAGAAAGCAGTAGGTGCTCCGGTTGGACTCTTCCATAGAGCTGGCAGAGTCATCACGATGCCACCAAGAGCTGAGGCCAGCACTGCATTCAATGGAACGTGGTGCTTGTTTACTTTCTTCCACAGCTTGCCCCCGGGAACTGCGCCATCTCGAGAGAAGGCAAACATCATGCGCGAACAAGAAGTTAAGCAGGCTGTGACACAGAATATTTGACCTGCAGTAGTGATAAGCATGACTGTCTTAAATGCAATACCGCCACCAAGTGAGGTGTAGAGGATGGAGATTACAGAACCCCCACCGAATGGGTTAACTGCCGGATCAAATGAACTAATAGTAT
>JBILUX010000061.1:0-6623 GCA_044370765.1 Candidatus Planktophila sp.
GTGCACAGGAGTATCAACTGCGCATAAAACTGCCACAATCATCGGCCGTTATCTCATTGGCATTTGGGGCCCTCCTTGCATTTTGGGTTCGCCCGGAGAGTCTTGTATTTACTCTCCCCGCCTGTGCACTTCTACTCGCAGTCTTCCCTGCGTTGATTAAACGTAGTAGTGAACCCCTCGCACGAAGAATCGAAAAGGGCGAAAACACATATACCCAACTTCTCGAAGGTTCGATTCATGGCGCTACAGAGGCGGCGATCTATGGCTATTTAGATGAAAATGTTAAACGTACGAACGAGGTAGAGCGAGAGATCAAGACGATGGAGGAGCAGTTATTGCGCCAGAGTTGGAGATTCTCAACGCTTACTAACTCACTCATTGCCTTTTGCGTAGTTGGCTTTTCGTGGCTTGCAATGGAGCTGGCGCAATCAGAGGCGGTCCCAGCAGTTCAGGTAACGATGCTTATCTTTATCCCACTTGTTATCTTCGAAGCGATAACGGCGTGGTATCCCAATCTATTTAACGCCGGCAAACTTCTGATGTCGCAACATTCCGTTGATACCTTAATGAGTGCATCAAGTGATGCGAAGATGGGCTCAGTTTTAGACTCTGCTATCACGCAGATCAAAGCCACGAATATTACGGTGGCATGGACTCAAGAGTTTATGGTGCCAACATCATTCGAGGTCAACAAGGGCGAACTATTAGTTATTCGCGGAAGAAGCGGTAGCGGAAAATCGACGTTAGTGATGGGCCTACTGGGACTTCTGCCATACAAGGGTGAACTAAGCTTTGATGGCCGAGCTGCGAAAAGTTTTAGCGAGCTAGGCGGTCGTGTAGTTGGTACGGTACAGCGCTCTCATATCTTTAATACATCGTTGCGCGAGAATTTAAAGATTGCTAATCAAGATGCACCCGATAGCGAGATAATTGGCGTGCTTACTCTTTTAGAGCTCGATCAACTTCTTCATGAGCTGCCTAAGGGACTAGATACTGTGATCGGTGATTTCGGTCGCGTCATCTCTGGGGGAGAGGCTAAGCGCCTCTCAGTTGCCAGAGTGTTATTAGCGCAGGCCGATGTATATATCTTTGATGAGCCGACCGAGCACCTCGATGAGGCCTTGGCCGGGCGTATTGAAAAGAGCATCACCGAGCTCCTTGCCGAAAAGATTGCAATTGTCGTCACACACAGCGGTTGGGCGAGCTTCGATAAAACTCTGACAATGGAGCGCTAAGAGATGCAAAAGCAGCTCTAGACGCGAGAGAATGCGCTTGTGGGCGATCTCGATAACAAACTTTCAAACGTAGTTGGTGATCGCACCGCAAAAGTCTTGGCAGATGCATTCGGCATTAAGTCGGTCGGCGATCTCATGCGTCACTATCCCCGTCGATATATGGTGCGTGGAGAGCTCTCAGATATTGCCGAATTACATGAGGGCGATGAAGTAACAATTCTTGCCGAAGTGCATAGTTCAACCACCCGTCCGATTCGCGGACGCAAGGGGAGTATTTTGGAGGTCATCGTCACAGATGGGCGCGAAAAACTCGCTCTCACATTCTTTAATCAAGCCTGGCGTGAAAAAGAGTTGAAGGTTGGTAGCCAAGGACTATTTGCCGGAAAAGTTGGAATCTTCAATAAGCGCAAGCAGCTGGCACACCCTGATTATCAAATGATTGCCGACGGCGCCGATGTCGATAATGCAATTGATGGCTTTGCAGGAAAGTACCTGCCGGTCTATCCAGCAACTGCGAAAATGCCTTCGTGGAAGATTTCCCAGTGCGTGGATATGGCAATTGAATCCCTAGATGAGGTGGGAGATTATCTACCTGAGGAGATTAGGAGCGCGCATAACTATCCAACATTGCAGCAAGCCCTTGTGCAACTCCATAAGCCTGCCGATCTAGATCATGCCGATTCCGCGCGTGAACGGTTGACATACGACGAGGCCTTTCTGCTGCAATTAATGTTGGTAATGCGCCGCAATGAATTAAAGAAGCTCAATACTATTTCGCGAAAAACGATTACAGGGGGGCTCCTCGAAGCCTTTGATTCCGCACTTCCATTTGAATTAACAGGCGGTCAGCTTTCAGTAATAAAGGAGATTGAGGATGATTTAGCCCAAGCTCATCCAATGCATCGCTTACTACAAGGTGAAGTTGGTTCTGGAAAGACAGTTGTAGCACTTCGTGCAATGTTGGCCGTTGTCGATAGCGGGGGACAGGCCGCACTTCTTGCCCCGACTGAGGTTTTAGCTGCGCAACATGTGCGTACCTTTGAAAGACTCTTGGGTCCGTTAGCACTTGGCGGAACACTTGGAAGTGCCGAAAGGGCGACCCGGTTAACTCTTATTACAGGATCACAAAGTGCACCCGCGCGCAAAGAGGCGATCTCATTAGCTGCAACAGGTGCGGCTGGAATTATTATTGGCACACACGCCCTTCTCGGTGAAAAGGTTGAGTTTAATGATTTAGGTTTAATCGTCGTCGATGAGCAACATAGATTTGGCGTTGAGCAGCGCGATGCTCTTAAAGTAAAGGCACAGAAGCCCCCACATTTATTAGTCATGACAGCTACTCCGATTCCGCGTACCGTTGCGATGACAGTCTTTGGCGATCTCGATGTCTCCACTTTGCGCGAACTTCCACTTGGACGACAACCAATTACCTCGCATGTGATTTCAGTTCTTGAAAAGCCCACCTACCTAGCTCGCGCCTGGGAGCGAATCCGCGAAGAGGTTGCCGCCGGTCATCAGGCATATGTCGTTGCCCCTCGCATTGAGGCAGGAAGTGATGAGAGCGCCGATACCGACTTTTTATTCGGCTTAGAGTCGCCCGATATTGCCTCGGTGATGCAACTTGCACCGCAGCTGGCCACTGGACCGCTTGCCGGCCTACGCGTGGCCGAACTACATGGACGCCAGAGCGGTGAAGTAAAAGATGCCACCATGCGTGCATTTACCGCTGGCGAAATCGATGTACTCGTTTCTACGACCGTTATTGAAGTCGGCGTTGACGTCGCCAATGCAACGGTGATGGTCATCATGGATGCCGATCGCTTCGGTGTCTCACAACTTCATCAGCTTCGTGGGCGAGTAGGTCGCGGAAGCTCGCCGGGGCTATGTCTTTTAGTCACTAGTGCAGCTCCCGATACTCCTGCGAGGGCACGGTTAGATGCTGTCGCTGCAACTCTTGATGGCTTCGAACTTTCCAGGATTGATCTTGAGCAACGCCGCGAAGGAGATGTGTTGGGTGCCAGTCAGTCGGGCACGCAGTCCCATCTTCGCTTGCTTCGAGTATTGCGAGATGAGGAGCTCATTGAAAGCGCCCGCACTGATGCACAAGGTGTAATTGCAGCATCGGCTGATTTATCAAGTTATCCTGAACTCAGTGCAGAGGTTGCACTGATGGCAAGAGATGCCGCTATTGATTATTTAGATAAGGGTTAAAGCCTTGAGAATCATCGCAGGAGTAGCAAAGGGTCGAACGCTAGGCACGGTTGCAGGTGCTACGCGCCCAACATCTGATCGTGCGCGCGAAGGGTTGTTCTCTTCTCTGACTTCTGAGTTTGGAGATTTTCTGGGTCTACATGTTTTGGATCTATTTGCCGGCTCTGGTGCAATCGGACTAGAGGCACTCTCGCGAGGAGCATCTATCGTCCATGCCGTTGAGCGGGATGCCGATGCGCAAAAGACCATTGAAAATAACTATGAGTTGGTAAAGAAGAATCTTCCTGTAGGAAAATTTCAACTATATTCAATGTCGGCTCAACGTTTTGTGAGTGATCCGCCCAAAGAGAAATATCACATTATCTATATCGATCCTCCTTTCGATTTTACCGACGCAGAAGTTGAAGAAATTGTCGGCAAACTTCGAAGTGGTGAGTTTCTCAAAGATGATGCATTGATAGCGGTAGAGCGCACTGCTAAGGGTTCAAAATTCAGGTGGCCAGATGGCCTTGTGGCAGCGCGCGAGCGGAAATATGGCGCTGTCACTATCTTCTACGGCAATAACACACCCTAAGAATGGATAAGTACGCCATCTCTTGCTAGCGTTTGAGCCATGAAACGCGCAGTATGTCCGGGCTCCTTTGATCCGATCACTCTTGGGCATCTAGATATCATCAAACGCGCCAGCGCCCACTTCGACCAGGTTGTTGTGGCAGTTCTAGAGAATCGAACGAAATCCTCACTTTTCACGGTCCCTGAGCGGATAGAGATGATCCGAGAGTCTGTAGCCGACCTACCAAATGTGATTGTTGATTCTTGGAGCGGTCTACTAGTTGATTTTTGCAAGAGTAATTCAATTACAACCATTGTAAAGGGGTTACGAGCTGTGACTGATTTTGATTACGAGCTCCAAATGGCTCAGTTAAATCTTCAAGCCTCCGGAGTAGAGACAATGTTGATGGCAACAGCCCCGGCTTACTCATTTCTTTCCTCATCAATCGTGAAAGAGCTGGCGCATTACGGGGGAGATGTTTCGACGATGATTCCTCCAAATGTAAATGCTGCAATAAAACTTAGAGCAGGCGGGAAATAACTTATGGACTCAATTGAAAAACTAGCATCAGCGATTACATTAGTTGAAGAGGCTCGTGGTGTTCCACTATCTGCAAGTTGCGTTGTACACCGTGGTGAAATGCTCGAACTACTTGATGAGGCTAGAGCTGCGCTACCTGTTGATTTTGAATCTGCACAAAAAGTTATTGCTTCCCGTGATGCGATAATCGAAGAGGGTCGCTTGAGCGCTGAACAGATGATTTCAATGGCACGAGAAGATGTGGCTCGAATGGTAGAGCAGACTTCGATCGTACAGAACGCACGTGATGAAGCACGGAAGATTCTTGCCGATGCTCGCGATAAGGGTTTGCAGGAGAAGGCCGAAGTCGAAGAGTATATTGATGGTCGCCTTGCAACTCTTGAGGTTATTTTGAATAAGACTCAAGATGCAGTTGCACGTGGACGCGAGCGTTTAGCTGGTGCAGGCGATAAAGATGCACTTGCACAACTATCTGATGCAGATTAATAATGTCAAAACTGCCAGAGGTTTATAAACTCAATACATACGAACTTCCGCGCCGAGCTGGCGAGATGAAGGAGTATGAGTTAGATATTGAGGTTCCAGAAAAAGTCGGAGTAGAGCTGATCGCAGTTCCTGTCGGCGGGATAATTGAAGTTGATGCACGTCTTGAGGCGGTGACCGAGGGCGTATTGCTAAGCGCCGAAATCTATGCAGTCGCTAAGGGCGAATGTGGCCGCTGCCTAGATCCAGTTGAAGTTATTATTGAAAAAAGAGTTCAAGAGCTCTATCTATATGAAAAGAAGGCAGAGCGAAAGAAGCGTGCCGCGGAAGTCGATGATTTCGAGATCGATGATGAGCTACTCATGGATGGCGACATCATGGATCTCGAGAGCCCTATCCGCGATGCCATCGTGCTCTCCCTGCCCGGCAACCCACTGTGCAGCGATGATTGCCAGGGTTTGTGCCACGAATGTGGCGAAAAATGGGCCGAACTACCCGAGGACCACGCTCACGAGGTTATCGATGCTAGATGGGCTGGGCTTGCTGCCCTGAACATAGATGGCCCCGATTTCAAGAAATAGGGTTTTTAAGGGATACTTACGCCCTGCAACCACCGTTGCGTAAGGAAAAGAAGAAGAGGTTAGAAAAGTGCCAGTACCAAAGCGGAAGACCTCGCGTTCTAAGACGCGCTCACGCCGAAGCCAGTGGAAGACAACTGCTGCCTCTCTTGCAACATGCCCACAGTGCCAACAGCCAAAGCTGCAACACACTGCCTGCCCAACCTGCGGTACTTACAACCGTCGCCAGGTATTAGAGGTCTGATCTGAGCCAGTTGCTCAATGAGCAGTTGGGGGTTGTAATTGAACCCGCACTTCTCGAGTTAGCTTTCACTCACCGTTCATTTGCATATGAATCGGGAAGTAAAGAGACTAATGAGCGCCTTGAGTTTTTAGGTGATTCAGTTTTAGGTTTAATCGTTACTGAAGAGCTCTACAAACGTTATCCAGAGTTTGATGAAAGTCGTCTCTCTCCACTTCGTTCAGGTGTGGTCAACATGCGTGCGCTAGCAGATATCGCGCGCGAGTTAGATTTAGGAAAATATATTCGCTTAGGAAAAGGCGAAGAGGTTACGGGTGGAAGAGATAAAAACTCCCTTCTCGCCGATGCCCTTGAAGCGATTATTGGCGCAATTTATATGCAGTTCGGTTTTGAAATATGCACTCAGATTGTTCGCCGATTAATATCATCGACAATGGATTCTGCTGTGGCTCGTGGAGCTGGCCTAGATGGCAAGACGGCGCTCCAAGAGTTAGTAGCGGCCCTGAATAAGGGTGTACCTGAATATGTTGTTAGTGAAGAGGGCCCTGATCACGATAAGAATTTCACCGCCGTTGCTATGGTCGCAGGCGTTGGCATCAGTCAAGGCATCGGAAAGAGTAAGCGCGAAGCCGAACAGATTGCCGCGCGTATCGCCTATGAATCCTTAAAACACGAGCTACCTCAGCCTTAAAACCGTTAAAAATGCTCTCAATTGGCGATAGGTTTGCCGCGTGTATTTGAAGAGCATCACCCTCAAGGGCTTTAAGTCCTTTGCTTCCTCT
>JBILUX010000063.1:0-6539 GCA_044370765.1 Candidatus Planktophila sp.
AAGCTTTTTTGGACATAAAACTTTCAGAGCAGATTATTGATGCCAGATATAAAGGTCTTCCAGAAAAGGCTCAAGGACAGAGCTTCAAAAATTTTTTAGATAGCAAGCCGAATTTATTTACTTCTGAATTTCGCTTCCCAATTGCAACATTGAGAAAATCTGCCCTCGATCACAATTTAAGTAGAATGGCTGCTTATTGCAAGGAGATTGGTGCTTCCTTGGCGCCTCACTTGAAAACTACGATGTCTCCTCAAATTGCGAAAATGCAGATGGACCATGGAGCCTGGGCACTTACGCTTGCCAACTTTGCACAAGCTAAAATTTTTCTGGACTTTGGTTTTAAACGAATAATCATCGCCAACGAGATTGTAGATAAAGGCACAATTCGTGAAATAGCTACCATCAATTTTGATGGTGAACATGAAATCATCTTCTATGTTGACTCCCTCGCCGGCTTTTCAATCATAAGTGAAGCTTTAGAAGGTCTGGCTCAAGCAAAGGTGCTTTTGTTGCTTGAGATTGGAATGCAGGGGGGTAGGGGAGGCATCCGTGACAATCAAGATGCCGTTATGCTCGCAAAAGAGATTGCGAAAGATTCCCGTTTATCGCTCTTAGGTGTTTCAGCCTTTGAAGGAGTTGTCCCGGGTGGCGGACGCTCGGATGAAGGATTGCTAAAAGTTGCTGAGTTTTGCAAGAAAATAGTTGAGGCTGCGGAATTAGTTGCACCTTTTGTTAGTCAGGAAAAGATTATTCTGACCGCCGGAGGAAGCAACTATTTTGATGTCGTTTCTCGGGAATTTGCAAAGTACAGCAAGCCTTTTCATATGGTTTTGCGCAGTGGGGGGTACATAACCCATGACCATGGAGCTTATTTCAATAACTATCCCTTCCTCGGACTTCCCGCTGCACAACAACTTTTACCAACAATTGAGCTATGGGCACAGGTTTTAACATGCCCAGAGCCAGGAGTTGCAATCTTAAATTTCGGAAAAAGAGATGCTGGAATTGATACCGATAATCCATTTCCCTTGAAAAGATTCCACAGAGAGTTATTGCCGATTGAAGGCAGGATTGATCATCTCAACGATCAACATGGTTATCTCTATTTTCCGCCAAATCAGCAGATTGCGGTGGGGGATTTAGTGAGCCTTGGAATCTCTCATCCTTGTACGACCTTCGATAAATGGAGACTATTCGCTTTAGTCGATGACAATTATGAGGTAGTAGACCTTATACACACTTTTTTCTAGAGAAAATAACAAGAAACAAGAAAGAGGAGCTATGAGTTCAGATTATTTCTTCGCAGAGAATGCACCTCCTCCGGGCGGCTCTTATTCCCACGGTGTAGTAGCCAATGGTCTCTTATTTACCTGCGGAATGGGTCCAGTCGATCCAAGTACTGGGAAAATCGTTGCTGGTGGAATTGCAGAACAAACTCGTCAGACATTAAAGAATTTACAGGCCGTACTGGCCGAGCGTGGAGCGACATTGGATCAGGTAGTAAAAGTGACATCGCACCTACAAGATTCTCCTCGAGATTTTGCTGCCTACGACGAGGTCTACCGCGAATTCTTCAAGGCGCCATTTCCAGTTCGTACAACAGTTGGATCACAGCTTGCGAATATTTTGGTTGAGATAGATTTGGTGGTAGCTCTTTGAGCAATATTCAAGACAAGGATCTCTCTGGAACTGTCATGATTGTGACAGGCGCAGGCCGAGGAATCGGTCGGGATATTTCTCAGCGCGCGGCAATGTCCGGTGCACGCGTTGTACTTCTAGAAGTTGATAAAGCCACACTGAGTAAAACCGTTGAGCAGATCACCGCACTGGGCGGAGATGTTCGGGGTTATCAAGTTGATTTAGGTGTTGAGAAAGAGGTTATTTCGACCTTTGCCCAAGTGGCAAAAGATTTTGGCCGTATTGACGTTTTAGTAAACAATGCTATGACCCATGAATCAGAGGATTTACTCCACACCACTTTGTCCATGTGGGAGAGCTCCCTGAAGGTAACTTTGACAGGAAGTTTTCTTTGCATCCGCGAAGTGCTGCCCGTCATGATTGCTCAAGGCTCTGGAAATATAATTAATATTGGTACAGTCAATGCAAAGGTGATGCTTGGCAGTGATGCCTACAGCATTGCAAAGGCGGGCCTACATGCGATGACGCGCACCGTTGCCGTGCGCTATGGCCCTGCTGGAGTACGGTGCAACACGGTTGTTCCTGGAACTATCGCCACAGATGCTTGGCAATCCCGGGTAGATCGAAATCCTGAGGTTTTCGAAAATCTAAAACCTTGGTATCCAGTCGGTCGAGTTGGAAAGCCAAAGGATATATCGGAGGCGGTTTTATTTTTAGCCTCATCAAAATCTGAATGGATGAGCGGCTCGGAGCTAGTAGTTGACGGAGGCTTACTTGCAGGCCCTGCACCTATGTTTAAGATTGTTGAAGGGTCTGATTAGAAAATGAAAGATAGATCCTTCACCGTCAGAGGCGCACAAGTAATCGATGGCTCCGGATCTAAAGCCTCACGCACCGACGTATTAGTAATTGATGGCGTTATTGCAAAAGTCGGCAGTATTTCCCGGGGTGAAGAGCAAGGCAAAGTTGTTGAAGCAGATGGTTTAACTTTGACGCCAGGCTTCATCGATTTACATTCCCACTCTGACCTTGCAGTGATTTCAGACCCTGCCCACTTGGCAAAGGTAACTCAAGGGGTCACGCTCGAAGTAGTAGGTCAAGATGGGCTTAGTTATGTACCCTCAAACGAAGAAACTCTTCATACTTTACGAGAACAATTATTTGGATGGAATGGCGAGCCAACAGCCGTAAAGTGGAATTTTCATTCAGTTGCGGAGTACTTAGGAGAAGTTGATAAGGGATCTGCAGTAAATGTTGCTTATTTAATTCCTCATGGCACGGTGAGGATGTTAGCCCGTGGAAATGGTGCGGGCCTATCGTCGACCGAAGAACTCAATACAATGAAACGACTTGTAGAAACTGGAATGCAAGAAGGTGCTGTTGGGCTATCTGCTGGATTAACGTACACGCCAGCGATGTATGCCGACGATGCAGAGATTATTGAGCTGTGCAAAGTTGTTGCCAAATATAATGGGTATTACGCGCCACATCATCGAAATTATGGAGCTCAATTTCTAGAAGCAGTAGATGACTGCATCGAAATTTCTCGAGCATCTGGATCGCCATTACACCTGACGCATTGTCATATGAGCGCGCCTGCAAATCATGATCGCACGGATCTTCTTTTTGACCGCTTAGCCCGTGCGCAGTCTGATGGTCTCGATGTAAGTATTGATTCCTATCCATATTTAGCTGGCTCTACCTACCTTCACGCAATGCTTCCCTCTTGGGTTCAAGATGGTGGTAACAAGGCGATGAGGGCTCGTCTTACAGATCGTGACCATAGACGCAAGGTTGTTCATGAATTAACAGTAAGTGGCAGTGATGGCAATCAAGGCGGCATCATGAATTGGGAGATTGTTAAGATTGCTGGCATTGAAGTAGCCGAGCACATGCAATTTGTAGGACTTTCAATTGCAGATGGCGCAAAAATTACCAATAAACAACCAGTAGATTTCTATTTAGATTTCATTCTCAGTGAAGATTTCAAGGCTTCATGTATTATTTTCTCTGGTTACGAACCCAATGTACGTGCAATCATGCAACACCCTCGCCACATGGTGGGTAGCGATGGAATCCTTGCCGGTAATCGTCCACACCCTCGCGGTTACGGAACTTTTGCTCGATATCTCGGCACATATGCACGCGAAGAAAAAGTACTAACTTTTGAAGGCGCTATTGCACGCATGACTGGTCGACCAGCCTCACGCCTATCTTTGAAAGATAGAGGACTCATCAAGGCCGGCTACAAAGCCGACCTTGTCCTACTTGATGCGGAAAAAGTCCTAGATTTGGCTACATATGAGAGCCCTAAAACACCAGCTGCAGGATTCGAAAATGTGTGGATTGATGGAGTACTAACGCTCGAAGGAGCACGTCGTACATCCAATCTTCCAGGCAGAGCATTGAGATCTAGCAAAGCGAAGATTTAGCTACGTGAATCAATTCTTCGACATCGCGATCTCTGGACTAATTTACGATGGCCGCGGAAATATTCCTCAGCAGTTAAATATTGGAATCAAGGATGGGTTAATTGCATTTGTCGGGAAAGAAGCGATAGAGGCCGGCAGGAAGATTGATGCCACAGGTTTAGCCGTGGCACCTGGTTTTATTGATGTTCATACCCATTCAGATCTTAGTTTGTATTTAGATGGCCGCGGGCAAAGTAAGGCGTTTCAAGGAGTGACTACCGAGGTGACAGGCAACTGTTCTTTTTCGGCTTTTCCTATAAATCCCGACTACAAGCAGCAACATGCAGATTTCTTGACTGGAATCGGTGATGATCGAATAGAAATTCCATGGGTAGATGTTGAAAGCTATCGCTCATGTCTTGAGGGGCAAGGAATTGCAATAAATATTGCACCTCTAGTTGGACATGGCACCTTGCGAATTGCAGCCATGGGGCTAAAAGAAGGGGATGCATCCGAGAGTGAGTTAGAGACAATGCGATCTTTACTCAAAGAAATGTTGACTCAAGGTGCATTTGGTATGTCTACAGGTCTGACATATGTTCCTTCGCGTTATGGAACCTTTTCTGAGCTAGAGGCATTGTGTAGAGTCTTGCAATCTCAGGACCGTATCTATACTTCCCATGCAAGAGATTACGACATTTTAGGCGATGATCCATTTCTGGGCCCACTCAAAGAACAAATGGCACTTGCAAGAAAAACATCTGTGCGCATCCAATATTCGCATGCTGCAATTAATTCACCATCTCTATGGGGCTCGGCCAAGAAGTGGACAGATTTTTTTGACTTAGCAATAAGTGAAGGCTTAGATGCCGCCTTTGATGTGTATCCATATGACGCTTCGAGTTCGGCCCTGACTCAATATTTGCCAGCATGGGTTCAAGAGGGTGGTGTGGCAGCCATGGCCGAGCGCTTGGCCGATAAAGAAACCATGGCTCGGGCGGCAAAAGAGTTACTAGAGGGATGGTCTGCCCAAAAAATTCCATGGCTTTGGGATCGTTTCGTCTTTGCTCGGACAGATGGACTAATGGGTGTTGTACCAGGTGACTCTATTGAAGTTTCTGCAAAGAAATTAAAGATGGCACCAGAGTTACTTGTTCTGGAGTTATGCAGACTTGGTGGCAATGGTGTGATGGTTGTACTTTTCTATCGAACCGAAGAGGACATGCGCACCTTTGCCAACTCTGATTACTCGATGATCTGTTCTGACGGCTCTGCCTTCCCCTTTGATCAAAAGGGTCGCCTTCCGCACCCGCGCTCCTTTGGCGCTAGCGTTAGGGTCCTGGGGCGCTTGTGCCGTGAGCTAGGCGATATGCCACTTGAGAGGGCGATTTTTAAGATGACCGGTAAGGCAGCCCAGCACTTTAAGATTCACGATCGCGGAACGATTGAAGTTGGTAAGGCCGCCGATATCGTCATTTTTGATCCTGCAACAGTTAAAGATATGGCGACTTTTATAGACCCTGCACAACCACCATTAGGAATCACGTGTGTCATTGTCAATGGAGAAATAATCATTGAAAATGGCCAACAAAATAGCGGATTACCTGGAAAGGTATTGAGGGCGCAAAGCCTTACGACCAAGTAGCTTCAGGCTCAAGTGGATACATCGGCACTCGCCGATTCTTGTATGTGAAAATTGTCAGATCTGCCGTTGATGCGCCCGGACTTGCAAGCCAGAACATTTTTTTAGCGATAGGTTCATAGGCAGGCCTTGGGGAGTGAGTTCCTTTAGCGACAATAATCTTTTGATCTAATGGCTCAATGCCAGCTGACCTAAACTGCTCTAGGGAACTCGACCCTGCAGACAGAGATGTAATCAGAATCTTATTTCCAGAATCAGTTGCGATTGCAACGCTAGGACCATCGTAGTAGAAGCGAAAACCACCATGGGATGGTTTGGGTTCGGAGTATTTCCCATCAGTGATTGCAGTGATTGTGCCATTAATTTGAATTGGAGCACCGTGCATATCATCGGCTTTTCCACCAGTGAGGAAATCAGCGTGAGCGCCGACCCCAAGAGCAATGCATTTCTTAACAACGTCGGGATCGGCCAGCGCCTGCATGATTCCTGAGACGCCCATTTCTTGAGCTGCATGCAAAACAAATGTTGAATCTCCTGGCGTACCCGCACCGACGTTATCGCCAACATCAAAGAGAACTACAGGCCAAGAAGTTGCTTTCTTTGCCTCCTCGAGAGCTGTCTTTATCGGAGTGCCGAGGCCGTTGAGTTTTTCGCGCAAACCCCACGCAAAATCAGCAATCTCTTTTGAATACTTTTGGGCAAGCGCAGGGTTATTCTCGGTTGTTACCAAAAATGCCATACCCATTTGAGGTACATCGGCATATGGATATCCCTCTGCAATACTGACCGACAAAACGCCTGAGCGGTGTCGAACTTCGTCTGCAAATCGCAATAATCCGGCCATGGGC
>JBILUX010000009.1:0-18991 GCA_044370765.1 Candidatus Planktophila sp.
GCTTCAGAGTTAAATAAAAAACCTCAGGCCTTTGCATTGGGGAAGAACAAAGTAAAGGCCGTTCCTTGGCCAGGTTTAGATGTAACTCCAACCTTTCCACCGTGTGCCTGCATTACGGCATCTACGATAGATAAGCCAAGCCCGCTGCCTTCGCTGCTATTTCTTTGTCGAGATGGATCTGCGCGGAAAAAGCGTTCAAAGATTCGCTTTTGATCCTCTTCGCTCAACCCTGGGCCATTATCGGCGACAGTTATATATGCACCATCATCTTCGGCGCGAGCAATAATATTTATCGCAGTACCGACGGGTGTGTGTATACGTGCATTAGCAAGTAGATTCGTAATTACTTGATAAATGCGATCAGAGTCACCAAGAGTGTAAAGCTCGCTTGGCATCTCGATGTTAATTGGATGGCCCGGGCCTGCAGCTATCGCCGATGCAACGGTCTCTTCGATAACGTGTGCGAGATCTACTGGCTTGAACTCCATCTCGCGCGATTGATCAAGTCGAGCAAGTAGTAAGAGATCTTCAACTAGGGCGCCCATGCGTATGGACTCTTTTTCGATACGTCCGATTAGCTCTTTCGTCTTCTCGCCCTCAGGCACAGCACCTTGGCGGTGAAGCTCGGCAAAGCCACGGATGGCAGTCAAAGGCGTGCGCAGCTCGTGGCTCGCATCGGCGACAAAGCGCCTAAGTTTATTTTCGCTCTCAGTGCGGACGGCAAAGGAGTCTTCAATGCGCCCAAGCATTGTATTAAGTGATGTGCTCAAGCGACCGACCTCTGTATCGGGTTCGAAGTTTTCAAGACGGGCCGATAAATCTCCAGTTGCAATCTTCTCTGCTGTTTTTTCGACGGCTTCAAGTGGCCTCATGCTCAATTTAATTACTTGGCGTGCAGCAAAACCGATGAGAAATAGAACAATAAAACCTATAAATAAAAAGACTCGGCCAATCCGGTTAGCCGTTCTCTCAAAATCATGGAGAGATTGTGCAACCACAACCGAACCCAATGCCGATGGAAGTACCCGTGTTACAACTCTAAAATCCGCCCCGGGAGCTTCAACAGTGAAAGGTTTACTTCCAAAAGATGCGACTTGGCTAGGAATCATGCCTTTCAAATAATCTGAGATTCGGTTTGTATTTAAATCTCCACCAATTCCGCCGATGAGATTTCCGAAGGGATCCAATACAGTGACAGAGATGGATGTTGGCACTCGATTCAAAGGTGTCATTGGTGCGGCAGCCGAAGCCCTCTTTGGAGTGTGTTCATCATCCTCAGAGTGTTTAGGATTCATCTCTTCATCATTAACGATTCCAGCTGCATTGACGCGGTTGGTTGTTCCTCCAATGACGCTATTTAGTTGTTCATCCACCTGGCTCATTAAGTAGCTACGGAGCAAAAACTGCGATGATAAACCTGCCCCAATAAAACCGATTGCAGAAAGGAGAAGCACGCCAACCGTTAAACGGTTACGTAAAGACCAGTTGCGAATCGGAGAGTTCATTACTTACTTTGGCGGCATCCGTAAGCGATAACCAACTCCGCGCACGGTGTGAATGAGTGGAGGATCAAAGGCATCGATTTTCTTACGAAGATATGAAATATATGTCTCGACGATACCTGCGTCCCCACGGAAGTCGTACTGCCATACATGATCTAAAATCTGCGACTTAGATACAACGCGGTCGGCATTAATAATTAAGTAGCGAATCAAGGCAAACTCGGTAGGTGATAAATCAAGCAAGGTTCCGGCGCGACGGACCTCATGAGTTGCCTCATCTAGTTCAAGATCGGCAAAGCGCATTTTTTCATCATCAATTTCAATCTCTGTGACTCCAGTGCGGCGCAGCAATGCACGTAGACGCGCGACTAACTCTTCGAGGGAGAATGGTTTAGTCATGTAGTCATCGCCACCAAGAGTTAAACCCTTCACTTTGTCTTCCATGCCATCCTTGGCAGTTAGAAAAAGAACTCCGGTATTAACGCCCTCATTGCGGATCGCCTTACAGACTTCAAAGCCATCTAGATCGGGCAACATGACATCTAAAACCATTGCATGTGGGCGAAACTCTTCGGCCATGGTTAATGCCTGTGCACCATTTGCCGCCACTCGTACATCAAAGCCAACAAAGCGAAGGCTCGTTGAAATGAGCTCACTGATACTTGATTCATCGTCGACGACGAGAATACGTTGCATGGTCTTTTCTGCTGTTGTAGTCATGGCTACACAATGCTCCCACGGGCTGGGAGATTCCTGAGAATTGGCAGGTAAATGAGCGCGGATTTGCGCCCCACCTACTCCTTAACTGAGCGCAGCAGTACCTGGGCGACGTCTAAGACCTCAACATCAGAGGCTCGGGCAGTCATTCCATCGGATGTCATAACGCGGCAGAAAGGACAGGCAACAGCTAACTCTTTAGCACCCGTTGCAATCGCTTCATCGACGCGGTTGAGGTTGATCTGCGTTCCCAACTTCTCTTCCATCCACATGCGGCCGCCACCTGCGCCGCAACAAAATGATCGCTCTTTGTTACGTGGCATCTCAGAGATTTCGGCGCCCGTTGCCTCAAGTAATTCGCGCGGAGGTTGGTAAATCTCATTGTGGCGACCTAAGTAGCAAGGGTCGTGATAGGTCATCGCTGTGTGACTCATCTTTATCGGTAATAACTTCTTATCGCGCAGCAGCTGATTGAGTAACTGTGTGTGGTGAAGCATCTCTAACTCAAAACCACTTTGAGCATAGTCGCGACCGATAGTGGTGAAGCAGTGAGGGCAGGTAACGACAACTTTCTTCGTTCCCTTACTACGTCCAGCAAAGACCTCTTTGAAAGTCTCAATATTTTCTGCGGCCAAGATTTGATAAAGGAACTCATTACCTGCACGTCGCGCAGGATCACCCGTGCATGTCTCTTTCTTACCAAGAACTGCAAAGTTAACTCCGGCCATGTACAAGAGCTCGGCAACGGCCTTTGTTGTTTTCTTTGCGCGCTCATCGTAGGCACCGGCGCATCCAACCCAGAACAAGTATTCAACTTCGTCAGGCAGAACTCCTTCGACAACACGGACTGGGAAATCACACTCTGCAATCCACGCTTCGCGATCATTTTTGTTAGCACCCCACGGGTTACCCGTCTGTTCTAAGTTACGGAACGTTCCGCCGAGTTCGCTAGGAAAGTTTGACTCAACTAAAACTTGGAAGCGACGCATATTAACAATGTGATCAATGTGTTCGATATCGACCGGGCATTCATTAACGCATGCGCCACACGTTGTGCATGACCACAAAACATCTAGTGCAATAGGCGCACCAACGCCTACCATAGCCTCATTTTCAACGGTTTTAGCGAAGGCGTGATCGCGCATAGCCATGATTAAAAGCTTTGGCGAGAGTGGTTTATCGGTATGCCAAGCTGGGCACTGTGATTGGCAGCGACCGCACTCGGTACACGAAGACATATCCAACAAACCCTTCCAGGTTATATCGGCGCGAGTACCAAGACCAAAGACATCATCATCTTTCGGATCTTCAAAGTTAATAACTTCGCCATGTGACAACATCGCCGGCAATGGTCCAAGCGATGATTTGCCATCTGCGTTACGACGAAAGAAGATATTAAATGGTGCTAAGAATCGATGCCAAGCAACACCCATAGTTAGGTTGCTTGCAATGACGATAAACCAGGCCATCGATACAACAATCTTTATAGTGGCAACCAATTGAACCGCTGATGTGAGTTGACCAAGTGACCACGATTTAAACATGGATGCGATAAACCACGTAGTTACATAGTGACGATTCCATGCAGTCTCATCGGATAAAGCACCCTCTAAACCACGCAGTGTGATGACGCAGAAAACAATGACAAGGATTGTCGCCTCGACATAATAGCCCTTGACCATCCCAGAACCGTAAAATCGTGAGGTGCGGCCCTTTTTAACAAAACGCGTAACTTGGCGAATTCCAATTAACGTAACAATTCCAATACCGGTTGCCCAGGCAATTAACTCAGTGAAATACTCATAGGGCCATAAATGACCAATTACTGGAAGTGCAAACTCAGGATTAAATAATTGACCATATGCGGTGATCAACGTTCCAAATAAGACAACGAAGCCGACCATAACGAACCAGTGAGCAAAGCCAACGATGGTGAAGTTAAACATCTTGGTATGGCCGAAGATCTCTCTTCCCGCCATACGCAAACGCTGACCACGATCATTGCTACGGGTTGGGTCTGGCTGACCCTTCTTGTAGATACCTATTAGCTGTCTGGTCCGAACCGCCATAAGGGCTAGGGCTACAACAGTGATTCCATAGGCGATAACTACGAAGAGGAGGTTCATAGAGATGTATATTACCGATGGTAATTGAGATTGCGACGTTATTCGGATGGAATTACAAATGTTCTAACGCCGCGGCACCATGTTAGATATGGTTCAACTATGTCTTTTAAGTCACAAATAATTAAACTACTTGGTAATGAATATATAGACGGTAGTTCAATACCCAATCTCGCAATTAAACGACTTTTGAAGAGTCTCGGGCTTGGACCAGGCAATACAGCTTTTGAGTTCATTCGAAAGCTTTATAGAGCTAATTTGCGAGTGACGGTAATTGAAAAATCTTACTCGACATTTGGAGAAGATCGAATTCTAGTCTGCTATCTGCCTGAATTGACAGGAAAATACATAGATATTGGTTCCGGCGCTCCTTGCAATGGATCAAATACTTACTTGTTTTATAGACGTGGTTGGACTGGAATAACAATTGACCCAATTGGAACTGTGCGGAAACTACAAAAGAAAAAGAGACCCAAAGACAGCCAAGTAGTTGCATGCATATCCAATACCCCAGAAGCGCAAGTTGAGTTTCACCAATACACGGCAGATGATTTCTCGACTGACTCAGAAGATAGAGTGCAATTTCTTTCCACCCTCGGAATAAATCCAGCCTCTACCCTCAATGTGAAGGCTCTTAGACTGAGTAGTTTGGTCAAGTCCACGAATCCGCTCGAACCCTCTCTACTAGATATTGATGTAGAAGGCAACGAACTTTCCGTACTTGAGAGCAATAATTGGGATATCTACTTACCTCGTGTGATTTGTATTGAAGAGTGGCGATCTCCTTTATATAACAACTCACCCGTGAGAATTTACCTGGAAAATAAAGGTTATAGAATAGTTTCGAGGGCATTCGTAACGTCTATATATGTTCATTCGAGGTATCTTTCAACCAGAACCAAAGCAAACGAATTAAATGCACAATGGTTTCAACCTTAGCTGGAATTGTAAAAGAAATTACTGGTTTATAGCCTTCATTTGCTTCGAGATATCTCGATATAAAATGAAACCTCTAATTCGCACTATGAGGAACCTTGTTACTAAGTCAAATAATAATATGCTGCGACCACTTCTAGGGTGTAAGCAACTCCTAAGAGCGGATAATACGAATACCCTCAACTTTTGCTCCCTTTGTCCTAGCCAATAAAAATATTGTTCATGCTCCTTGGCTAGATTTAAACCGAAACTACCGTCGTAGTTTTTTTGAAGGACAGACAAATTGCGAAGCAACTCTTTAGAATTAGCATGCCACTGTCCCTCGCTAATTCTATAAAATAGACCGATATTTCTGTCAAAAATAATGTCGCCAACACCCCAAAGTTTAATTGCGAAATCTAAACCCGCTGAGGTCGATAAATCTGTATCAAAACGAATATTATTGTCGAGTAGAGAGACTCTAATTAACCCTACTGACTCCAATCCAGTACCAAATCCACGAAGACTCAAGCAACCCTTTAGCATTTTTTCTACAGACCTATGTCTAACCACCCGCGGGTATTTTGAACTTTCATCAAAGATTGCATAAGAAGATAAAATTAGGGAGGCCTTAGGATTTGCCTCCAGCTTCGCGAACTGAATTAATAGTTTATCTGTCGGCCACAAGTCGTCCGAATCTAGAAATGCAATATATTTACCCTTTGCCAATTCCATTCCATTGTTTCGGGCAACGGCTTGACCTTGATTGTCTTGGTGGACATAAACCCACTTCGATCCCTTTTCCGAAATAAAATTCTCAACTATTCCTCGACTTCCGTCGCTAGACCCGTCATCTACGATAATGCACTCCCAATTAGTAAATGTTTGCTTCTCTACACACATCAAAACACGTTCAACATACTTTTCCTTATTGAACAGAGGTATAACAATGGTGATATCAATGGACATGGGAGTACCTCTTTAACCTTGTATCGATTTGGAGTATCAAAACTATGTACGTAAGCACCATCGCGGCAGGCACACCCCATATGCCGAAGCCGAGCGCACCCAAGGAAATAAATAGAGTGGACAAAACAATGAGCTGCACGGAGATACGTGACATATCTGATTTACCTCCGACGGCTATAAGTCGAATTGCTTTGATCTGGTACACACCCCGCAGGATTTCTTGACCCAAAAATAGAAAGCCTACCGAAATCGGAAGTAACCAAATCTTACCAAAGACAGTTCCAATAAAGAATTGGGCGGCAAAAACCAGCGAAAGACCGATAAACAGAATCATGAATACTGTTAAAGGGTTGATAGAACTTTCTTTTTTGGCTTCTCCGTCATGATGACGTAGCAAACTTAGTTTGATAAATGCATCAGGGAAGAAACGGGCGACAGAAATGATACTTGAGAGTAATGCATATTTTGCAATAAAACCAAAAGGCAGTAGTAGCCCTACTAAGAATCTGTCGACGCGATCGACCAGTCCGTTAGCAATTCCGAATAAATGCTGAGCGCGACTTTGACTTAAGATGCTACGCATCCCACTTGCTAACGATTCTAAACTAAAATGAAATGAGTTAAACACAACTATGACGACAGAGAGGGCGACAAGCATGTAAGACAATATAAACGCTAAGAATATGCTGATAATTAAACTAGTTAATCCCACCTTAATGAAAAACCACATTGTAAAGGCTTGGATGACGACAGTTATTAAGTCAAGCATTGTGGCAAATTTAAGATTCCCCATAGCGATGAGCGCATCTTGATAACCCAACGCAACACAGGCGAAGAAGCTATAGAGGAAGCACACCAGGTATATCGGCCCCGGAATATATGTCTTTATATTTGAATAAAGAAGTAACAAAGAACAGTTAATAATTGCAGTGAGCAAACCCGTGATGAATACTATAGCCAGAAATCCGAAATATTCCTCATCCTTTATTTTGATGGAAGGTTTATTTCGAAGCGCTAGCGATATACCTGAAGTAAAAATAAATGCAAGAATTATTGCTGAAACCATAACGAACGTTAAAACCGACCGCTTCTCAACTCCAAGGATTTTTGTATAGCTAAGGGCAAGCGCAAGAGCTAATCCAGTTGACACTCCTCGAGTAGATACAAACCAGCGGCTTGGGCTGCCTCCGAAGATTTGGCGTAGTCGTAACACCCTCAAACAGTAACTAACCCTACCTGAAGCAACGCTCTAAACTAGAAGGGAATAAACCCCCGGCCTCCTAGGTTTACATAACTAACAAACCTGAGTCGACTCGACTCAACCTTATGGGTAGAATGGACTCAGGTTTAAAGCAGGCCTCGACCCTACCCCAGGCTCGAGCGAGATAAAAGGAGCGTAAAAATGGCTAGAGCAGTTGGAATCGACCTCGGAACTACTAATAGTTGCGTATCGGTCCTGGAAGGTGGCGAAGCCACCGTAATCGCCAATGCTGAAGGCGCCCGCACGACACCGTCGATTGTGGCCTTCGCAAAAAATGGCGAGGTCCTCGTCGGTGAGGTGGCTAAGCGCCAATCAGTCACCAACGTTGATCGCACGATTCGTTCAGTCAAGCGCCACATGGGCACTGACTGGTCGATCGATATCGATGGCAAGAAGTACACATCACAAGAGATTTCAGCCCGCGTATTGCAGAAGTTAAAGCGCGATGCCGAGGCTTACTTAGGCGAGACCGTGACGGACGCGGTTATTACTGTGCCCGCATATTTCAATGATGCACAGCGCCAAGCAACGAAAGAGGCCGGCGAAATCGCAGGTCTGAACGTTCTGCGAATTATCAACGAGCCAACAGCTGCTGCGCTCGCATACGGTTTAGATAAAGCCGATCAAGAGCAGACAATTCTCGTCTTCGACTTAGGTGGCGGAACTTTCGACGTTTCACTTCTTGAAATCGGTGACGGCGTTGTCGAAGTCAAGGCAACCAATGGCGATAACCACTTAGGTGGAGATGACTGGGATCAAGCACTTGTTGATTTCCTAGTTCAGAACTTTGGTTCACAAAATGGAATCGATTTAACAAAAGATAAGATGGCGATGCAACGTATTCGTGAAGCTGCAGAGAAGGCAAAGATTGAACTCTCTTCATCACAATCTGCATCGATCAATCTGCCTTACATAACAGTGGATGCTGAAAAGAATCCACTGTTCATGGACGAGACAATTACACGAGCACAGTTCCAACAGTTAACTGGATCATTACTTGATCGTTGCAAGAAGCCTTTCCAAGCAGTATTAAAGGATGCTGGAATTCCAATTAACAAGATTCAAAGCGTTGTACTTGTTGGTGGATCAACTCGTATGCCAGCAGTTGTTGAGCTTGTTAAAGAACTTACTGGTGGCAAAGAACCAAACAAGGGCGTAAACCCTGATGAGGTTGTAGCCGTTGGAGCATCTCTACAAGCCGGTGTACTAAAGGGTGAAGTGAAAGATGTTCTTCTCCTTGACGTAACACCCCTTTCTCTTGGTATTGAAACTAAGGGCGGAGTAATGACTCGTCTCATCGAGCGTAATACAACGATCCCTACAAAGCGCAGCGAAGTATTTACAACTGCCGATGATAATCAGCCAGCGGTACAGATTCAGGCCTATCAGGGCGAGCGTGAAATGGCGGCTTATAACAAGAAGCTAGGCATGTTCGAACTTACCGGTCTACCACCTGCACCACGTGGAATCCCACAGATCGAAGTTACATTCGATATCGATGCCAACGGAATCGTTCACGTATCGGCTAAGGATCTTGGTACTGGTAAAGAGCAGAGCATGACTATCACTGGTGGCTCAGCTCTTTCAAAGGATGAGATTAATCGCATGATGGAGGATGCCGAATCACACGCTGAAGAAGATCGTCAGCGCAAAGAGGAGGCCGAAATCCGTAACGCAGGTGACTCACTTCTTTACTCAACTCAGAAGTTCATTAAGGACAATGAGGAAAAACTTAGCGAGGGCGATGCACTCGAGAAGAAAACTGAGACTGAAGCAGCACTTACTGAACTACAGACAGCTCTCGGTGGCTCTAACTTCGAGATGATTAAGAGTGCAACTGAAAAGGTTGCAACTGTTAGCCAAGCACTCGGTGCAGCCCTTTATGCAGGAGCCGCTGCAGCTGGTGCTTCTGAGAGTGAAGGCTCAACGCATGAAGATGGCGTCGAAGATGCCGAAGTAATCGACGAAGAACCTGCTAAATGAGACGCAACAGCGTCGAGTATTGGGACTGGTCTAAATAAGTGACTACAGAAAGCAATGTTTCGGCTGAAGAGTTAGTAGTTGATGAGGTAACACCGGATCAGGTAACTGATCCGGTGGTTACTCTCACCAATGATTTACAGCGACTTCAGGCAGAGTATGCAAACTATCGAAAGCGTGTTGAACGTGATCGCTCAGTTGCACATGAAATGGCAATCGGTGCAGTTCTTACTGAGCTATTAGCACTCCTTGATGACGTTGATCGCGCAGAGCAACATGGTGAACTTAACGGTGGCTTTAAAGCTGTTGCCGATCAACTTAATTCGATCACATCGCGCATCGGTCTTGAAAAATACGGTACCGAAGGCGAAGCCTTTGACCCGCAGATTCATGAGGCGCTTATGCACGACACTTCCGAAGATGTTGCCGTGCCTACCGCCTCAAAGATTTTGCAACCAGGATATAGATACAAAGAGCGCATTCTTCGTCCCGCCCGCGTTTCAGTAACCGATCCAGCTGGCGAGTAATTTCACGTGGCCGCCAAAGACTTATACGAGAAGGATTTCTATAAAATCCTGGGTATAGATAAAAAGGCTGGCGCCGATGAGATTAAAAAGAAGTATCGGGCCTTAGCCCGCGAGCTTCATCCAGATAAAAACAAGGGCGATGCGGTCAAAGAAGACAAATTCAAGGGCATTTCCGAGGCCTATGAGATCTTGTCGGATACTAAAAAGCGCGCCGAATACGACGAAGCACGTTCACTTTACGAGCGTGGTGGATTCCGTGCTCCTATGGGCGGTGGGCAAGGACAACAGGGCGGAGATTTCAACGACATCTTCGGTGGCGGAAACCCACAGGATATCTTCGCTAACTTATTCGGTGGAGGCAGACGAGGACCACGCAAAGGCCAAGACTTACAAACCGAGGCGACGATTACATTTCGTGAATCAATCTTTGGCACAAATTTAGATTTAAAACTTGCAACCGATCGCGGAGCTGCCCAAAACATTACGGCACGTGTGCCGGCTGGTGTTAACGACGGCGCCAAGATTCGCGTTAAAGGAAAAGGTGCACCTGGTGAAGCTGGTCCGGGTGATCTATTTATTCTCTTGCACGTTAAACCCCATGCAGTATTTGCACGTAAAGGTGAAAACTTAACGTTAACTTTGCCAGTTACTTTTGCAGAGGCAGCCCTTGGCGCCGACATAAAAGTTCCAACTATGAGCGGGGATGATGTCACAGTGCGAATTGCACCTGGAACATCTAATGGTCGCACCTTGCGTGTAAAGGGTCGTGGAATCACAAAAGGATCTACAACCGGCGATTTACTGGTCACCGTAGATGTTCAAGTTCCACAACGTGTCGACGGCAAGGCGCTCGATGCACTCAAGGTATTTGCGCAAGAGACTGCACATGAAAATGTGCGGGCCGATTTAGAAGCTAAGTCAAAAGCATGAGCGAGGAGATAAACAACGATCTGCCGGCAGATGATGCCGCTGTCTACGTTATCTCTGTCGCCGCCGAAATCTCTGGCCTACATCCACAAACCCTTCGCCAATATGATCGCTTAGGTTTAGTTTCACCCAATCGCACCGAGGGCCGTAATCGACGATATTCATTGCGCGATATCGCATTATTGCGCGCGGTTCAAAGATTAGTCGGGGAAGGAATCAATCATGCCGGTATAAAGCGAATCATTGAATTGGAATCTGCGATGGCAAATATGGCTATTGAAGTTGCCCAGCTGCGTATAGAAGTAGATGCCTTGGTGGATGCAAATCCCCCTAAGGGTTTAATGCGCCGAACTCGCGCAGAAGTAATCGTCTATAAAGAAGAAAACTAAGCAGGAGTTAGAAAGTTAGTTCTACCAGACCATTTGCCGAGAGTTTGTTCGGGCGGAGATTTCAAAACTGCTTCCAGAACCGTGGCATAGACATCTCTGAAATCTGTAGTTACAGCTAAATCACCATCGACGAGTTTTGAAAGCGACGGCTGGTCTCCGTAAAAGCCACCCTTAACTTTCTCACCAATTAGAAACATTGGTCCTGCCGTTCCGTGATCGGTACCTTGCGAAGCATTTCCCTTTACTCTTCGCCCGAACTCGCTATAAACCATCACGGTCACATCGCTCTGACGCGAAGTTGATTTAAGTTGACTCATAAAACGTGTCAATGATGTCGAGACAACACCAAGGAGTTCGGCCTGAGCATTCGCCTCATTAGCATGCGTATCAAAGCCACCTAGTGAAACCGACCAGACTTTGGTCGGAGAATCGGCGGCGATTAACTTTGCAACAACATCTAACTGTTGTGAAAGATTGCTATCGCCCCCGGCATTGCCACCATTTACAGTCGGTAGATCAACGGCTATTGGGATTGGTGCTTTCAATATTGGTTGAATAGAAGTAGAGACTGAGAAGAGATTGCGCATCGATGTTGCAGCAGCTGCCATTAACTTTGAATCAGCACGGGCGGGCTTTGAGAGTTGGATGCATTGCGATGCCAATGTGCCTTTAGGAATTACTAAACCACCCAGTGGCAGCGCAGAGCCAGAAATCTTTGTTCCCGCCAACATTGGTGGAAGAACCGATCCCAAAGAGATTGCGAGCATTGGATCTTCCGGCTGAGAATCTAACCAACGGCCCAACCACCCACTGTTGATGTGTTTGTCGGGTGATGCCGTTTGCCACTTTGCCATCGAGGAAAAATGCGAGTGATCTGGTTTTGGATAACCAACACCACGGATAATCGCTACCTTTTTTTGATCCCACAGACCCTTAAGTCCAGTCATCGACGGGTTTAACGCTAAATCAGGGTCAAGGGGCAACATCGTTTCAGCTTTATATGAGATATCTGGTCTCGATGAAAAGTAAATCGGATCCTTATAAGGAATCACGGTATTTAATCCATCGTTGCCACCATACAAAGTCACAACAACCAAAATCGGAGTACCTGCAGCTAAGGGGCGATTAATTGCAGCCTCTGCGATTTGATCGAGAGATAAGAGATTTGCTGTCGCACCAACTACAACCGCACCAGAAGTAAGTTTTAGAAACCTGCGTCTTGAAATAGTATCCATCACCGCTCCTATGCACTCACTATGTATTCGGGACTACACAAAGCAAGTAAGACAAACTGCGCTGGATCATCGATCGCAGTTCTTAGTGCGGATTGTGTACGCGCACTCCACTGAGGAACGCCTAACCAATCGGCGCTCTTAAGGACTCTTGAGTCGCGAGGAATCTGGGTGATGGCCGATAGATCGCTCTGCTTGATTAGCCATGAGGCAAAGGCCAATCGATACTGCGCCGTTGCAGAGGATAACCAGGCCTCACCGGCGGGCCACCCGCCAACATTTGGTGGATTGAATGGAACCTGGCCCAACTTATCTAAATAACCAATGAGTTGATTCGTTGTCTCTAAGCGCGAAGGGGTTAATGCGAGTGCTCGGCATGCCGAGATGAACCACTCCACAGGCGATTTAACAAGTGAATATCGGGGATCTTGCATCGCACTATCTGCAGCCATCACTTGAACTGTTGCAGATAAATCACGTGCCGCAAAGCCGTTCTTTGCTGAGAAATTTGAAGGCATAGTTTCCGTGCTTGATATGAATCGATACCAAAGCCGTTCAGATATAAAAGTTGCACAATCATCTCGTCCTACAAGAAAGTCACTAAGAGTCTCTCCGCTAAAAACAGCGGTTTTGCCGAGCAAAGTAACGGGATTAAGATCTTGGCGCTTTGGATTAAGAGTAACGGTGCCGTTGCTACGCACCACTTGATAACCAGTTAATGCACGAGAGATTGCCTTAACATCATCTTCGCTATACCTATTTACGCCAAGAACAAATAACTCCATAAGCTCGCGGCCTAAGTTTTCATTGGGTGCTTTAACTGTGTTGTCCTGGCCATCTAGCCAGAATTGCAAAGCCCCGTCATTTAGCATCGCCTTTGTCATTGAACTAAAACTGCCTAATGCATGCGTGCGCAATACCTTATTCTGATTAAACATCGGAAGCGGATAGTTAACTTTTTGAATCGACGTCGCCCAATGTCCATGCCAAAACCAGACCATACGTTCTGCTAGACCATGATCACTCAAGGCCATCATGTCTAACCACCACAGACCCATAGCAATCGATTGTGAGCGCATCGCAATTGCAAAGGGAACAACCTCTGGAGTATTTGCATCGGGTCTCTTACCTAAGTCGGTGATCTCTGGCTCGATTGCAGGCAATACCTTAGAAGTGTTAATTGGAATTGTTGTTAGCCGAACCCGTGTTGGCCCAACACCATCCTTAATCGCCTGCGCATACTCACCCGGACGAGGCCCAAAACCAAAGCGATGAAATAAGCGCGAGGTTTCAAGGCGCTTAATATTCATAGGCAGACTGTAAGGGCATAGTGTTAATGGTTAGTTAGTTTTAGGTGAACCCACAAACAACCCACATGGTTTAGCCGCGAGATAGTAGGCTCGCCCGCATGAGTTCACGTGATGCATTAAAGAATCAGATAGTTAACAAGGCCGTTGTTCACGGAAAAGTCATCTTGTCTTCTGGGAAAGAGGCCGATTACTACGTCGATCTGCGCCGCGTAACGTTAGATCACGAAGCGGCACCATTAGTCGGTGAAGTTATGTTAGAACTTACAAAAGATTTGGATTACGAGGCAGTTGGTGGGTTAACACTTGGTGCCGATCCAGTTGCAACCGCGATGATGCATGTTGCAGCACAGCGAGGAAAGAAGATTGATTCCTTCGTTGTTCGAAAGGCCGAAAAGGCGCACGGTCTCCAGCGCCGAATCGAAGGCCCTGATGTAAAAGGTAAGCGCGTATTAGCCGTTGAAGATACTTCGACAACAGGTGGCTCTGTTTTAATGGCAGTTGATGCACTTCTTGAAGCCGGTGCAATCGTTGTCGGTGTTGCAGTCATTGTTGAGCGAGGCGCGGCACCAAAGATTAAAGAGGCGGGTTATGAGTACCGCGCAGCTTTTCAGTTAGAGGATTTAGGTCTGTAAATTATTTGTGATGCTTGCGAGTTTGCCACTCACGAAAGAGTTCAATAAAGACTGGAATTAAACTTAAAAATACAATCAAGCCGATAATGGGCAATAAATATGCATCTACTGAACCTTCGAGTTTTTCACCAAGAACGAATCCAAGGCCAATAACTCCCTGAGTCCAAATCACCGCACCCAGTGCGTTATAGAAAAAGAACCTCTTTTTATCAACGCCAATTACTCCACACATCGGATTAATGAGCGTGCGAACAAATGGAACAAATCGAGCGAAGATAAGCGCTTTACCTATCCCGTACTTACGAATCCACTTTTCAGTAGTAATAACTTTTTGGTGGTTGAATACTCGACCGTCAGGACGGTCAAATAGTTTGCGCCCATATTTATCGCCAAAGAAGTAACCCACTAACCCGCCAAAGGTCGCCGCTAAAGGAGCACCGATAAACAGTGCCACCGCAGATAGGTGGGCATCGCCCAGGATTTCAGCCCCTGATCCAGAGGCTGCTATTCCAGCGATGAAAAGGAGCGAATCTCCTGGAAAGGCCAGACCAATGAGCAGCCCAGTCTCGGCGAAGATTATGCCAAGGACTCCAGCTAGGCCAAGATCGGCCACGATTGAATGAGCGTCAAAGAGGTTCACCGGGTGAGCCTATGTCCGAAGTGATGAAAAAAGGCAATTTGGCAGGGGTTCCTCCGTAATGAGCGATATCCAAAGATAAGTTCTTTGAGGGAGGGAGGTCAATAGATTAGGTATGTTTTCCCTTTTTGGCCCCTTTGTGCCTAAACTTCCCTAGGCTTCGCGCCGACCTATCCGACTAGGCGCCCTGAAACTCCAACGGAGGAGAACTTATGCGTGCTTCAAGCACCGTATCACTCGTACAAGTAACCGGATCAAACCTCAACCTCGTCTATGTAGTTCTGGCGATCTCACTCGGAGCACTAGGCGTTGCATATGCATTGCGTGCACAGGTATTGGCGGCCACTGATGGCACAGCCAAAATGCGCGAAATCGCAGAGGCAGTTCAAGAGGGAGCGGCGGCCTTTTTATCTCGCCAGTTCCGCACCCTTTCTTACTTCGTAGCAATCGTCTTCGTGCTTTTATTTGCACTTCCAGGTGATGCCGATATTCGTATCGGTCGATCAATCTTCTTCCTAGTCGGCGCAGCGTTTTCTGCTCTCGTCGGTTATAACGGAATGTGGCTAGCCGTCCGCGCAAACGTGCGCGTTGCCGATGCAGCCCGTAATAATGATGGCCAGAAGGCCGTTCAAATCGCTTTCCGTACCGGCGGCGTCGTTGGTATGACAACTGTGGGACTTGGCCTAATCGGTGCATCCCTTGTTGTAATTATCTACCGCGAAAACGCACCATCGGTTCTTGAAGGCTTCGGCTTTGGTGCTGCGATGCTCGCAATGTTTATGCGCGTCGGCGGCGGAATCTTTACAAAGGCTGCCGATGTTGGCGCAGACTTAGTTGGTAAAGTTGAAAAAAATATTCCAGAAGATGACCCACGAAATGCCGCAACAATTGCAGATAACGTCGGAGACAACGTCGGAGACTGCGCCGGAATGGCCGCAGACTTGTTCGAGTCATATGCAGTAACACTTGTTGCCGCGCTGATTCTTGGTAAAGCCGCCTTCGGCGATGCCGGACTTATCTATCCATTAATCGTTCCAGCAATTGGAACAGTTACTGCGGTAATCGGAATCTTCTTAACCAAGCTTCGCAGCACTGATAAGTCAGCGATGACCGCTATCAACCGCTCATTCTTCATCTCAGCAATCATTAGCGCAGGCTTAACTGCGCTCGCAACATTTACATACCTACCATCTGATTTCAAACTACTAACAGGTTTATCTCCAGAGGCAATCGAAGCTGCGGGAAATACAAACCCACGCGTTCTTGCAATCGGAGCGGTGTTAATTGGTATCGCACTTGCTGCAGCTATTCAGGTTCTTACCGGATACTTCACAGAGACAGGCAAGCGTCCAGTAAATGACGTTGCAGCCTCTTCTGAAACTGGTGCAGCAACGGTTATTTTGGCCGGTATTTCAGTCGGATTTGAATCAGCTGTTTACTCTGCAATCTTGATCGCATCTGCAGTATTTGGTGCATTCTTGCTAGGCGGCGGAAGTATTGTTCTATCACTTCTTGCAATCGCACTTGCTGGTACTGGCTTACTAACAACTGTCGGCGTAATCGTGGCCATGGATACATTCGGTCCGATTTCAGATAACGCACAAGGTATCGCTGAAATGTCTGGCGATGTTGAGGGCGAAGGCTCAAAGATTCTTACACAACTAGATGCTGTTGGTAACACAACTAAGGCGATCACTAAGGGAATTGCAATCGCTACAGCAGTTCTTGCAGCTACAGCGCTATTTGGTGCATTTACCGATGCAATCAAGCAGGCAGTTATCGATGCTGGACAGAAGAGCGTAGATCTTGCACTTCAGTACCAAGGAATTCTCGATGTAGCTAACCCACGCAACTTGGTCGGTTTAATTATCGGCGCAGCAGTTGTCTTCTTGTTCTCAGGTCTTGCAGTTAATGCAGTATCACGAGCAGCTGGCGCAGTTGTTGTTGAAGTTCGTAAGCAGTTCATCGAGCACCCAGGAATCATGAATTACACAGAGAAGCCTGACTACGGTCGTGTGGTTGATATCTGTACTCGTGACTCACTACGCGAACTTGCAACTCCAGGCTTACTTGCAGTGATGGCACCAATCGCAGTTGGCTTCGGCCTTGGCGTTGGAGCCCTTGGTGCATACCTTGCCGGTGCAATCGGTACTGGAACTCTGATGGCAGTCTTCCTTTCGAACTCAGGCGGCGCTTGGGATAACGCAAAGAAGATGGTTGAAGATGGACATCACGGTGGAAAGAACTCTGATGCACATGCTGCAACAATCATTGGTGACACTGTTGGAGATCCTTTCAAGGACACTGCAGGCCCAGCGATTAACCCACTTATCAAGGTAATGAACTTGGTTGGTCTCCTGATCACTCCAGCGATTGTCTCTCTTGCACTCGGCGGAAGTTCGACAATGAGCACAGTGATCGGCATCGGAGCAACCCTTGTCATCATCGCCGCTTTGATTCGTAACCGTCGTCAAGCAACAGCGATTTTCGCCTAACGTAATCCCAACTTCCCCTCTTAGGACTACATGGCTAAAACGAAGACTGACCTGATTAAGTTGGTGATTGTTGAATCACCGGCAAAGGCCAGGAAGATTGGCGCCTACCTCGGCGACGGATACGTCGTCGAGGCTAGCGTCGGTCATATTCGCGATCTTCCCCAGCGCGCAGCAGATATCCCCAAAGAGTATAAAAAAATCGCCTGGGCTAAAGAGGGCGTCGATATTGAAAACGATTTCGCCCCTTTGTATGTCATTAACCCAGACAAGCGGGCAAAGGTCGCTGAGTTAAAAGAGTTAATGAAGAACGCCGAAGAGTTAATTCTGGCAACGGACGAGGACCGCGAGGGCGAAGCAATCGCCTGGCACTTAGTCGAGGTCTTACAACCCAAGGTTCCAATTAAGCGCATGGTCTTTAACGAGATTACTAAAGAGGCGATTCAATCAGCTGTTGAAAATACGCGCGACCTGGATTATCACTTAATCGATGCCCAAGAGACCCGTCGCGTTTTAGATCGCCTCTTTGGCTACAGACTCTCACCTGTTTTGTGGAAGAAAGTAATGCCGCGTATCTCAGCTGGCCGCGTGCAATCCGTTGCAACACGTCTCATCGTTGAAAAAGAGCGCGAACGCATGGCCTTCATCTCATCGGGTTGGTGGGATTTAGCGGCCGTCACAGCGTTCGGCTTTAATGCACGCCTGCTTGAAGTTGATGGAAAGAAAGTTGCGGCAACAAGTGATTTTGGTGCAGATGGCGCAGTGAAGGAAAAATCGCTTGCCAACATTTTATTACTCGATGAAACCGGTGCTAAACATTTAGTTGACTCGCTTAAATCCTCTTCGCTCATCGTTAAGTCGATGGAGGAGAGCCCACGCACTGAGCGACCTAAACCTCCATTTACAACATCGACGATGCAACAAGATGCAGGTAGTCGCCTTGGATGGGGCGCACAGATAACAATGCGTATCGCACAGCGTCTGTATGAAAACGGCTACATCACTTATATGCGTACCGATAGCGTCAACTTATCTGGCCAAGCTATCGATGCCGCACGCAAGGCCGCAAAGTCTTTATATGGCGCAGACCATGTTGCAGATGCACCACGTGTCTACCAAGGTAAAACAAAAAATGCGCAAGAGGCACATGAGGCGATCCGCCCAGCGGGAGAGACATTTAAAACTCCAGGTGAATTAGCCCCTGAGCTTTCTCGTGACGAGTTCGCACTCTATGACTTAATTTGGAAGCGCACCGTTGCATCACAAATGGCCGATGCAAAGAAACTTCAAATGCGTGTGGATTTTGATGCGCAGACAAATGATGGCAAAGCAACTATCTTTCGCGCCAATGGATCGGTCATTACATTTGCTGGCTTCT
>JBILUX010000064.1:0-6437 GCA_044370765.1 Candidatus Planktophila sp.
TTTAGGTGAGACCGTACAGGTGATTCCACATATTACAAATGAAATCAAAGAACGCATCCGCGCAATGGCCGCTCCTGATATCGATATCGTCATCACTGAGATCGGTGGCACTGTCGGTGATATTGAATCCCAACCATTTTTAGAGGCTGCACGTCAGATTCGTCAAGAGGTTGGCAGAGATAATGTTTTCTATCTGCACGTTTCGCTAGTTCCATACATCGGGCCATCGGGTGAGCTAAAAACAAAGCCAACTCAACACTCCGTCGTGGCTTTAAGAAGTATTGGTATCGCCCCAGATGCAATTGTTTTACGCTCTGATCGCGCGATTCCATTGGCGGTAAAGAAAAAGATCTCTTTGATGTGCGACGTTGATTTAGCTGCAGTCGTTGCCGCCGTCGATGCACCTTCAATCTATGACATCCCAAAGGTTTTACATGCCGAAGGTTTAGATGCCTACGTCGTTGCACGTTTGGGGCTTAAAAGCCATGATGTCATTTGGGGGGAGTGGGATGATCTTCTTGAAAAGGTGCATCATCCAAAACACCATATCCGTGTTGGTCTCGTCGGTAAGTACATAGATTTGCCCGATGCGTATCTATCGGTCTCTGAGGCTTTACGTGCCGGTGGATTTGCAAATGAGGCAAAGATTGAGATCGTCTGGATAGCAAGTGATGAGTGTGAAACACCAGAGGGTGCTGCTAAAAATTTAAAGGATGTAGATGCGATCTGCGTTCCAGGCGGATTTGGCATTCGAGGTATTGAGGGCAAAGTCGGTGCACTTAAATATGCGCGCGAGAATAAAGTTCCAACGCTCGGTCTTTGTCTCGGTCTGCAATGTATGGTTATTGAAGCTGCGCGAAATTTAGCGGGTATTCCAGATGCAATCTCGGCAGAGTTCTCGGATACCGGTACTCCTGTTATTGCAACAATGGAGGATCAAAAAGATATCGTTGCCGGCAATCAAGATATGGGTGGCACGATGCGCCTTGGTCTCTATAAGGCAGATCTCGTTGCCGATTCCCTGGTTGCAAAAATGTATGGTGCGACACAGATATCTGAGCGCCACCGTCACCGCTATGAAGTCAATAACACCTTTCGTGCGCAGATTGCAGATGCTGGGCTTGTCTTCTCTGGTTTCTTCAAAGAGCGCGACTTAGTTGAGTTTGTAGAACTGCCTTCAGAGGTGCATCCTTACTACATAGGTACGCAAGCTCATCCAGAGCTTCGATCTCGCCCCACTCGACCTCATCCACTCTTTGTGGGTTTAATCGCGGCGGCAGTAAAAGCGAAGGGTTAACACACTCATGATCGTTGGAGTTCCGAAAGAGATTAAAGTTCACGAATCACGAGTGGCGATTACACCAGAAGGAGTTAGCGAGTTCATCGCAGCTGGTCACAGCGTAATAATCGAAGATGGAGCTGGAGTTGGCTCATCACTGACCAATGAGGATTTCATCGCTGCCGGTGCCACGATTGTCAAAGATGCCGATGCGATTTGGAGTACCGCTGAGTTGGTTCTCAAAGTTAAAGAGCCAATAGCCGCTGAGTATCCAAAGATGCGTCGCGGACAGACCCTCTTCACATATCTGCATCTTGCAGCATCATTGCCTTGTACGGATGCACTGGTAAAAAGCGGCACAACGGCGATCGCATATGAGACCGTTGAAGTAAATGGCTCACTTCCCTTACTTGCCCCAATGAGTGAGGTCGCAGGACGCCTTGCGACTCAAGTTGGTGCCACTGCTCTCCAGCGCCCGAATGGTGGACGCGGAGTTCTACTTGGTGGAGTTCCAGGAGTTTCACCTGGACGAGTAGTTGTTATTGGCGGGGGAGTCTCAGGGCTTAACGCAGCTGTTATCGCAGTTGGTATGGGCGCCGATGTCACTGTTTTTGATCGCTCTATTAACCGTCTTGCCTATATCGACACTATTTATGGTGGTCGCATAAAAACTCTCGTTGCATCTGCCCACGCTATTGAACGAGAAGTACGCATGGCCGATTTAGTTATCGGCGCAGTCCTTGTCCACGGCGCTAAGGCCCCAAAATTAGTGTCAAATGCCTTGGTTAAGTCGATGAAGAGCGGCTCAGTCTTGGTCGATATTGCAATCGATCAAGGCGGATGTTTTGAAGATAGTCGCCCGACAACACATGCCGAACCTACATACATGGTGCATGGTTCAGTGTTTTATTGCGTGGCCAATATGCCAGGGGCCGTACCCGTTGCATCGACATATGCGCTGACAAATGCGACTTTGCCGTATGCACTCTCAATTGCCAATCACGGTTGGAAAGAGGCCTGCAGTAAAGATGCAAATCTTGCAAAGGGTTTGAACGTCCATGATGGCAAGATTTACTATGCAGCCGTCGCAGAGGCCCATGGTTACGAGCACACTAAAATTTGATTCGATCGCGCAATCATTTCTCAACTACTGTGCGATTGAACGTGGATTATCTGCTAATACAGTCGCAGCTTATCGCCGAGATTTAGAGAAATTTCAAATCTGGCTTGGCTCTACACCGGTGACAGAGATTGATACATCAACGATCGCTGATTTTGAAGCCAATCTTAGGGTTTTAAAGTTTTCACCTTCAAGCATTAATCGGATTGAATCGACGCTGCGTACATTCTTTAAACATGTCCAACAAGAGCATGGATTAAGTAATCCAACTATCGATATCGTCAGTAGCAAATCCAAAAGGAGATTGCCAAAAGCTTTGCAGATCGATCAAGTGATTTCACTCATTAATGCCGCCTTTCGTGAAGGTCAGCCGATTACCATTCGTGACCGCACAATTATTGAGCTGCTCTATAGCAGTGGTGCACGAGTAAGTGAGCTGATGGACATAAATATTTCAGATATAAACATTGTCGCAAGCGAGGAGGGCGATATCACCACCGTTAAATTGCGGGGCAAAGGTGGCAAAGAGCGAATTGTGCCGCTTGGTTCATTTGCGACAAAAGCTATAGATGATTACCTGATCCGAGTGAGGCCAATGCTCGCGGCAAAAAACGTAAAGGTCGATGGCGCCCTCTTTCTCAATGCACGGGGGAGTCGTCTAACTAGACAGAGTGCTTGGAATATCGTTCTGAAGGCGGCAGAGGCCGCTGGGGTTAGCGAGCAGGTTTCACCGCATGTTTTTAGACACTCATATGCAACCCATCTACTAGATGGCGGCGCAGATATTCGTGTCGTACAAGAGCTATTGGGGCATGCATCGGTAACAACAACACAGATTTACACACTAATTACGATCGATAAAGTCAGAGAGAGCTACCGAACAGCCCATCCTCGTGCTTAGGCAGAGGTTTTATAGACCGCGTAATCGTCTAGCTAAAATACTTTGATCACCTTTAGCTTCAAGATCGGCGATGATAACGGCGATAGATTCACGAACGATGCGTCCACGATCGGCCGCTAATCCTAAATCTCCGCGCAGTAGTAATCGAGCTTGATCGAGATCAAATAGTTCATCTGGTGAGAGGTAGACAGTAATTTTTTCATCGTGACGTTCGCGTCCAGATGGAGAGCGATCAACAGTGGTTACTCGGCGGCGTGCGATAGAGCGCACTCCCTTTTTAACTGAAGGAGCCTTTGGTGTCGCAATCGCGGGTGCGACTAGCGGAGAACTGCTCTCTTGCGCCGCCGGTACTGAAGTTAGTGCTGGTGATGTCGAACGAAATAGTTCATCTGCACCTGGAAGATTGGCTCTGCGGGTCATCGGGCGCCTCCTCGGGCGATTAATTCACGGGCAAGTCGGCGGTAGGAAGCAGCACCATCAGATGATGATGCATATGTGGTTATCGGTTCGCCAACGACAGTTGTCTCAGGAAAGCGAATTGTTTTAGCGATAATAGTTTCAAAGACATCGGCAGGAAACTGTTCAAGAATCCGCTCAAGTACTTGGCGATTATGTGATGTTTTTTTATCGTACATTGTCGCTAAAATTCCAATAAGAGTCAGATTTGGATTAAGGAAGTTCTTCACCTTATCTAAATTGCCCTTTAACTCTATAAAACCATGTAGAGCGAAGTATTCACATTGCAGAGGAACGATAACTTCATCGGCTGCAACAAGTGCGTTAATGGTCAGTTGTCCCATAGTTGGTTGGCAGTCGATCAAAATTACATCGTAGTAATCTCGTAGCGATGTTAATGCTCGCTTTAAATACTGCTGTCCACCGATTTCAGCGCCAAGTGTGGTCTCTGCCGTTCCGAGATCGCGGTTAGCTGGAAGAAAATCCAATCCAGGAACTGCCGACTTTAAAATAATCGTTTCAATTGAAGCCGTTGGTGTCATCAGCGCGTAGTAAACCGTCTGCTCAAGAGGCAGTGCATGTGCATTGACGCCAAGACCTAAGGAGAGTCCGCCCTGCGGGTCAAAGTCGACCAGAAGTACGCGCCTACCAAGTTCGGCCAATGATGCGCCCAGGTTTATCGTGGTCGTTGTCTTTCCGACCCCGCCCTTTTGGTTAAAGATTGCAACGACCTTAGCCGAGCCATGCTCATCGATGGCTGGTGGGACGGGAAAGCTCTTGGCCTTCTTGCCCAAAAGCGTGGCCGTTGTAGAGATCTCTTCGCGAATTGTCGATTTAGCGCTCAAACGTCAAACCTCTTTCTAGATATACGCGGGAGCCTACGCGTTACACAGAAGTAGGGCAACTGTGAAGTAGGGTGCGCTCATGGATCTATCAATCGATGAGTCAACCGATGTCAACGCTGCCAGCAGCGCTGCCTTCTCGGTTCACCTTGAAAACTTTGATGGACCTTTTGACCTGCTGCTGCAGTTAATCTCTCGCCACAAGATGGATATCACGGAGATATCCCTCAGTATCGTCACCGATGAGTTCATTACATTCATCCGCGGACTCGAGGTAAGTGGTGAGGGGTGGCGTTTAGACCAGGCCACCGAGTTCTTAGTCGTTGCTGCCACTCTTCTAGATTTAAAGGCGGCCCGTCTACTCCCAAGTGGTGAGGTCGATGACGAAGAGGATCTGGCACTACTTGAGGCAAGGGATATCCTCTTTGCCCGTCTGCTTCAGTACCGAGCCTTCAAGGAGATCGCGGCGACCTTTGCCGAAAGAATCGCACTGGCCGATAAGTCATTTGCACGCGTAGTAGCCCTTGAACCGGCTTTGAGCGCCCTATTGCCTGAAGTACTCATCGGAGTTGGGGCTGCAAGGTTTGCCGCCATCGCTGAGCGTGTATTAACCCCTAAGACCATCCCAGTAGTCAGTGTCGAGCACCTACACCTACCCCTGGTGAGCGTTATAGAGGAGTCTAAACGCGTGGTTGAGGCTTTACGTAGGTCGACCTCACTATCCTTTAGAAATCTCATTGCAGATGCCGACAGCACCCTTGTAATCGTCGCGCGTTTTTTAGCCCTCTTGGATCTCTACCGCCAGGGGGTTCTTCGCTTCAATCAGGTGATTGCGCTGGGGGAGCTTCAGATTTCATGGACCGGCTCTCTCGAGGGCGAGGTAGAGGTCAGCGATGAGTTCGATATTCCAGTGGTTTTAGAAGATGACGAGATAAACGAAAGCGGCGAAAATGTCTAATGTAGAAGTTGAGCGTTCGATTGAAGCGATCCTAATGGTCGTCGATGAGCCGGTCACTGAGATCACTCTCGCCCAGGTCCTTGAGCGTACCGTCGATGAGATCGATGCCGCCCTTGAAAAGTTAGCGGCCAGTTACGAGGATCGGGGCTTTGCCCTTAAGAAGATTAGCGGGGGATGGCGCTTTTATAGCCATCCAGATCTCTCCTCGGTAGTTGAAAAGTTTGTTCTCGATGGCCAGCAATCTCGCCTCACACAGGCCGCCCTTGAGACGCTTTCAGTCGTGGCCTATCGCCAACCTGTCTCGCGCGCTCGAGTCTCGGCTATCCGTGGCGTTAATGTCGAGGCGGTCATGAAGACGCTTATTACCCGTGGATTGGTGGAGGAGTCGGGCCTTGAACATGAGACTGGGGCGATTCTCTATACGACTACTAGCTACTTCCTTGAGCTCCTTGGATTGAACTCCCTTGAGGATCTGCCGGCCTTGGCTCCATATCTGCCAAATCTCGATGGCCTGGACGATATCCTCGATTCGCTAACCGACTAACCCTCCCGCTAGACTGGCCTTCGACAGTCGGGAGACAGCCATGGGCGATATGCGCCTTAATAAGATAATCGCAGATGCAGGTATTACTAGCCGTCGCGGTGCAGATGAGCTCATAGAGTCTGGGCGAGTAACCGTTGATGGAATCGCAGTTCGGGAGATGGGCTCCAAATTCGACCCCGAAAAGGTTCAAGTAGCAGTTGATGGTGAGACAATTAAGCGCTCTTTGACTAAGAGTTATCTTGCACTTCATAAACCAAAGGGTGTTTTGTCTACCATGTACGACCCAGATGGAAGGCCATCTCTTAGCGATTTTATAGACCTTCGAAGGGAACGGCTT
>JBILUX010000065.1:0-6336 GCA_044370765.1 Candidatus Planktophila sp.
TCCAGATGAACCAGAGACGATCGCGCCAGCATGGCCCATCGTCTTGCCTTCAGGGGCTGTAAAGCCGGCAACATAACCAACAACCGGCTTGGTTACGTACTCTGCGATAAATGCTGCAGCACGCTCTTCTGCATCGCCACCAATTTCACCGATCATAACAATTGCAGTTGTTTCGGGATCATCTTGAAATGCACGTAAGGCATCGATATGAGTCGTTCCAATAACTGGATCGCCACCAATACCGATTGCAGTGCTGAAACCTATATCGCGGAGCTCATACATCATTTGATAGGTAAGAGTTCCGGACTTTGAGACTAATCCGATTGGTCCAGCCCCTGTTATATCTGCCGGAATAATTCCCACATTTGATTTTCCTGGACTGATTAAACCAGGGCAGTTCGGTCCAATGATGCGCGTCGTGCCCTTAGTTACCGAGTAAGCATAAAAACTTGCAGAGTCATGAACTGGAATACCTTCAGTAATTACTACTACCAAGGGCATTGCTGCATCGATTGCATCGATTACTGCCGCCTTAGCAAACTTAGGTGGAACGAATACGACCGATGTATTTGCACCTGTTGCACTCATCGCCTCAGCGACGGTATTAAATACTGGGAGTTGGTGTCCATCTATATCGACGACCTGTCCGCCTTTGCCTGGTGTTACTCCGCCTGCGACTTTTGTGCCAGATGCCAACATTCGACGAGTGTGCTTAGTGCCCTCTGAGCCCGTCATTCCTTGAACAATGACAATCGATTTTTCATCCAAGAAGATTGCCATTTACTTAGCCGCCAATTCTGCAGCACGATTTGCTGCTCCATCCATTGTGTCGGCCTGTTCAATAAGCGGATGTGCCGCCTTAGCCAAAATTGCACGACCCTCTACGACATTGTTGCCATCTAGGCGTACAACAATGGGTTTTGTCGCTTTAGAGCCCAAGAGTTCGAGCGCTTGCACGATTCCAGTTGCAACTGCGTCGCATGAAGTAATGCCGCCAAAGACGTTTACAAAGACGCTCTTAACATCGCTATCACCCAAAATGATAGAGAGACCATCGGCCATAATTTGTGCAGATGCACCGCCACCAATATCCAAGAAGTTAGCTGGAAGTACGCCGCCATGTTTTGTACCGGCGTAGGCAACCACATCGAGCGTGCTCATTACTAGGCCAGCACCATTGCCAATAATTCCAACTTCACCATCTAGCTTTACGTAGTTTAAATTCTTTTCCTTTGCTGCCGCCTCTAGAGCATTTGCCGCAGCGTGATCGACAAGGGCGGCATGTCCTGGTTGGCGGAACTCGGCGTTGTCGTCAATGGTGATTTTCCCATCGAGTGCGATGACTTTTCCATCTTTAGTCTTTACCAATGGATTAACTTCAACCAACGTTGCATCCTCTGATTGGAAAACCTCCCAGAGTTTTAAAAGAACATCTGCAACTTGATCGGCAACATCTAATGGAAAATTGGCGGCGGCAACGATCTCTTTAGCTTTAGCGGCGCTGATTCCATCAACGGCAGATACTGGAATCTTGGCTAATTTTTCTGGAGCAGTATGTGCGACCTCTTCGATATCCATTCCACCTGAAACCGATGCCATTACTAAAAATGTTCGGTTTGAGCGGTCTAGGAGAATTGCTAAGTAATACTCAGATTCAATCGGTGCAGCCGCTGCAATCATGACAGTGCGAACTTCGTGTCCTTTAATATCCATTCCAAGAATAGCTGAGGCTTTTTCACGGGCATCGGCAGCGTTTTCAGCTAGCTTTACGCCACCTGCTTTACCTCGCCCGCCAACTTTTACTTGAGCCTTAACAACGACTTTTCCGCCAATTGTTGTTGCGGCGGCCTCTGCCTCATCTGGAGTTGTTGCAATCGCTGCTGCTAGAACTGGGACGCCATGCTTTTCAAATAAGTCTCGGGCCTGATATTCAAAGAGATCCACGTGTACTCCACATCCTGATTAGAGGGCAATCCTAGAGCTTCTCAACGGGTGCATAGCGCAGGAGTAATCGCTTCTCGCCAAACTTACCAAAGTTAATTGTGGCCTCAGCCTTATCTGCCTCCCCCGCAACTGCAACGACGGTGCCTAAACCAAATGTGTCATGTGACACACGCTCCCCGATATGGAGTTCAATCGCTGTGATCTTCTTACCCGTGGCCCGAGGTGGAGGTGACGTCACGGTTCGAGATCGCTTCACAAAGGAGGCAGATGGGGAGACAGATGTTTCGTTGCGCCATTGGATTACATCCTCTGGAATCTCATCTAAGAATCGTGATGGCGGATTGTAATTTGGAGCTCCCCATGTTGAGCGGGTCTCGGCCCGTGAAAGATATAGCCGCTCACGCGCACGTGTTAAACCAACATAGGCAAGTCTTCGCTCTTCTTCGACTTCATCTTTTTCGCCAAGTGTTCGAGAATGCGGAAAAATGCCATCTTCCATTCCAGTTAAAAATACCGTTGGAAACTCAAGACCCTTAGCGGTGTGTAAAGTCATCATCGTTACTACACCACCATGATCCTCGCCCTCTGGGATCTCATCGGCATCGGCTACGAGTGAAACCTTCTCCAAAAATCCTGACAGCGAAATCTCTTCATCTTCGGCTAACTCTTCAAAATCACGCTCTTCATACTCCATTGATACGGCGACTAACTCTTTTAGATTTTCAACACGAACCTCATCTTGTGGATCAGTACTCGATACCAACTCTGTTAACAACCCCGATTGTTCCAGCGCCGCCTCGACAATGACCGATGGACGTGTTTTAGCTTCAACTAAAACATTAAGCGCACTGATCATTGATGTGAACTCCTGAATTGATTGTGCTGCCCGTGCTGGAAGTCCTGTTGCCTCTTGGCAACGAAGAAGGCCCTGCCAAAAAGAGATTCCTTGAGAGTTAGCAAAGCTATCTACATAGTCCAAGGAGGTATCACCAATTCCCCGCTTTGGAACATTAATTATTCTGCGCAGTGAAATCTCATCCTCCAAGTTAGCCAGGACGCGCAAATACGCTAAAAGATCTTTGACCTCGCGGCGCTCATAAAATCGAAGACCACCGACGACTTTGTACGGTAAGGCCCCGCGCATAAATACTTCTTCAAAAACTCGAGACTGGGCATTTGTGCGATAGAAAATCGCGGTATCTCCGGGATTAGATACACCATCGCGTTGAAGTTGGCGGATCTCATCGGCGATAAATCTCGCTTCATCATGCTCGTTCTCGGCAATATATCCAGTTAAGAGCGCCCCTGAACCCGAATCGGTCCAAAGATTCTTCTCTTTGCGGCTAACATTTTTAGTAATAACGGCATTGGCTGCATTGAGAATATTCTGGGTTGAGCGATAATTTTGTTCTAGTAGCACAGTCGTTGCATTGGGGTAATCAAGTTCGAACTGCAAAATATTACGAATAGTCGCTCCACGAAACCCATAAATAGACTGATCAGCATCCCCGACTACACATAGCTCGGCAGGAGCGATTCCTTCACTTTCCGTTCCGACTAACTCTTTTACGAGGATGTATTGGGCATGATTTGTATCTTGATACTCATCGACTAATACGTGGCGAAAGCGCGATCTCAAGCGCGCCTTTGACTCTGGGAATCGCTGCAAGACTTCAACGGTTTTCAAAATTAGGTCATCGAAATCCATGGCATTAGCGCGTTGTAGACGTTGCTGATAGATGGTGTAAACATCGGCAACGACTTGTTCAAACTGATTACTTGCTGCATTCACATAATCCTGTGGGCCCATGAGTTCATTCTTGGCATTGGAAATCATCGCCTGAAACTGTCGCGCTGGATATCTCTTTGAATCTAAATTGAGTCCTTTTGCAACGATAGTTATTAAGCGAAGAGAGTCGGCTGAGTCGTAGATAGAGAACGAGTTGCTGTATCCCAATCTGACCGCCTCTTGACGCAAGATACGCACACATGCTGAGTGAAAGGTCGACACCCACATCGATTGAGCTACTGGGCCAACGAGTTCGGCCACGCGCGCCTTCATTTCCCCTGCCGCTTTATTTGTAAAGGTAATTGCAAGAATTTGATAGGGAGCAACGTTTCGAACTGACATGAGGTATGCGATGCGGCGAGTAAGAACCCGTGTCTTCCCAGAACCAGCTCCGGCGATAACTAATAATGGGCCGCCCGCATGCTTTACTGCAGTGGCCTGTGCTGGATTGAGTCCTGATAGTAGGTTTTCAGTACTCGACATGCAGCGAAGTCTATTAGGCTACGCCGATGGAACCGATCGCAGATAGTGAGATCAAACGAGTTTTGGTCATTAGCGCCCACCCAGATGATTCAGATTTTGGCGCATCCGGAACGATTGCCCAGTGGGTTAAAAAGGGTATAGAGGTCGCCTACGTCTTTTGTACCAATGGTGATCAAGGTGGCGAGGAATCTGGTTTTACTAAAGAGGAGATGCCAGCAATCCGTCAACGCGAACAACGCGAGGCCGGAGCTGCTATCGGTGTCACCGATATTACTTTCCTTAACTATGTAGATGGCCACTTAGAGGCAACGCTTGGACTTCGCAAAGATTTAGTGCGGCGGATTCGAATCTCACAGCCCGATCGAATGGTCTGTCAAAGCCCCGAGCGAAATTGGGATCGCATTGGCGCAAGCCACCCGGATCACTTAGCTGCAGGCGAAGCTTCGATTCAAGCGGTTTATCCCGATGCTCGTAACCCATTTGCTTTTACTGATCTTCTTGATGATGAAGGGCTACAACCGTGGCGCGTAAAAGAGGTCTGGGTAAGTGCATTCCCTACCCCGGATCACTTTGTAGATATCACCGACACATTTGATTTAAAGATGAAGGCTTTGCACGCGCATGCATCCCAGACCGCGCACAACAGCGAATTAGATAACATGGTTCGTGAGTGGGGTCAACGCAATGCAGCTGTCGCTGGATTTGCTGAGGGTCGTATCGCTGAAGCTTTTAAGATTGTTAATACAAATTAGCCGACAGTTACCTTTGTAAGGGCAATCTTTGTATTTGGCGTTCCATCGCCGCCACCACCTTTAACGCCAGCCTTTGCAATAGCTTGGACGATATCTAAACCCTTTGTGATCTTTCCCCAGATTGTGTAGTCGGCGCCAAGGCTTGTGTCGGCAAAGACTAAGAAGAATTGGCTGCCGTTGGTGCCTGGACCAGAGTTAGCCATTGCAACAGTGCCAGCGGGGTAATTATTAGGGGCATTAGCTGGAAGATTTTCATCGGGATAGGTAAATCCAGGACCTCCCATACCCGTTGCCGTTGGGTCTCCGCACTGAAGAACAAATATTCCTGCTGTGGTCAAGCGATGACATAGCGAGCCATCAAAATACTTCGCCTTAGCCAAAGTAGACATTTCGGTTAAGGTCCAAGGGGCTTTATTGCCAACGGTTGTAATAACGATTGTTCCGCAGTTAGTTACAAGCGTGAAAATCTTAGGGAGTTTGGTCAATGGCTTCTGCATTGGAGTTACAACTTTTTCAGTGTGTCCAACCGCCTTTGTCGTTGTGCACTTTATCCGTGTCGCTTTTTGCGCAGCCGTAGCTGTAACAATTGACGTAGTTGAGATAAGAATCAGCGAAATACACACTACAAGAAATCTTTTCACGGTCATTCCCATTCGATAGTTCCTGGCGGTTTACTGGTTATATCTAACACGACTCTATTGACTTCACGCACCTCGTTGGTAATACGCGTCGAGATCTTCTCAAGAACTTCATAGGGAACTCTCGACCAATCTGCAGTCATCGCATCCTCACTCGATACTGGGCGCAGAACAATTGGGTGCCCGTATGTACGGCCATCGCCTTGTACGCCCACAGAGCGAACATCGGCCAACAAAACAACTGGGCACTGCCAAATATCGCGATCAAGGCCAGCGGCCTTTAACTCAAAACGAGCAATTGCATCGGCCTCACGCAGAAGATCCAAGCGCTCCTGGGTAACTTCACCGATGATTCGAATTCCGAGGCCTGGACCCGGGAATGGTTGGCGCCAAACGATCTCTTGTGGCAGCCCGAGCTCAATGCCGACTTGGCGAACCTCATCTTTAAATAAGGTGCGCAAAGGTTCGATGAGTGAAAACTTCAGATCATCGGGCAGGCCGCCGACATTGTGATGAGATTTAATATTTGCCGTTCCTGTGCCGCCGCCGGATTCAACAACATCTGGATACAGCGTGCCCTGCACTAAGAATTCAACTTCTCCGCCAGATGCAATATCGCGAGCGGCTTTTTCAAAGGCTCGGATAAATTCGCGGCCAATAATCTTGCGCTTTTCTTCTGGATCAATCACACCTTTGAGCGCACTCAAGAAAACCTCTTTTGCGTCAACGA
>JBILUX010000067.1:0-6269 GCA_044370765.1 Candidatus Planktophila sp.
CCCTTCACGCTAGTTTTTCTTGCATTCATAGTTTTAGATGCAGCTTTAACATCACTTACTGCAACAGAGATGTGTGAAGAACGCTTCAAGATGCGGAATCCGCGACCTTGAGCACGTGGACGAAAGCGCTTCATTGTGCGGCCCTCATCGACAAGTGCTTCAACTACCCAAAGCTCTGAAGCATCGCGGATAGCTGGGTTCTTTGCCTTTGCATTTGCAACGGCGCTGTTTAGAAGTGTGAACACATCGCTACCTGCAGCTTGTGGAGCAAACTTCAAAATTGAGAGTGCCTGATCGGCACGTTGCCCACGGATTAGATCGACGATACGTCGAGCCTTCTGTGGTGTGTGGCGGATGTCGCGCAAAACTGCGCGAGCAATTAGAGGAGTATTAGTTGAATCAGGCACGTGTTGCTCTCCGATCTTCGCCCTTGACGTGACCGCGGAAGGTACGAGTTGGTGAGAACTCACCAAGCTTGTGTCCGACCATCGCGTCTGTAATGAAAACAGGGATGTGCTTGCGACCATCGTGTACTGCGATGGTGTGTCCGATCATTGAAGGAATGATCATTGAGCGGCGCGACCAGGTCTTGATCACGTTCTTGGTATTGGCATCGTTTTGTACATCTACCTTCTTGAGCAGATGTCCATCAACGAATGGACCCTTCTTGAGACTTCTTGGCATGAGGGCTCCTACCTACCGCTTCTTATTCGTTTTACGACGACGGACGATCATTGAATCTGATGCTTTCTTCTTACGAGTACGGCCTTCAGGCTTACCCCAAGGAGTCACTGGGTGACGTCCACCAGAGGTCTTACCTTCACCACCACCGTGTGGGTGATCTACTGGGTTCATAACAACACCGCGAACAGATGGGCGCTTGCCCTTCCAACGCATACGTCCGGCTTTTCCGTAGTTAATGTTGGACTGCTCAGCATTTCCAACTTCACCAACAGTTGCACGGCAACGTACGTCGACGTTACGAATTTCACCAGATGGCATACGCAGTTGTGCGAACGCGCCCTCTTTTGCAACAAGCTGAACCGATGCACCAGCTGAACGAGCAATCTTTGCTCCTCCGCCTGGGCGTAATTCAATTGCATGAACGACGGTACCTACTGGAATATTACGAAGAGGCAGGTTATTGCCAGGCTTGATATCTGCCTTTGGACCGTTTTCAACGGTTGCACCCTGCTCTAATTTATTTGGCGCGATGATGTAACGCTTTTCTCCATCTGCATAGTGCAGAAGAGCGATGCGTGCTGTGCGGTTTGGGTCATACTCAATGTGAGCGACCTTTGCTGGCACACCATCTTTATCATTGCGAATAAAATCGATGAGACGGTAAGCACGCTTGTGACCGCCACCTTGGTGACGAACAGTGATGCGTCCTGCATTGTTACGTCCACCCTTTGAGTGGATTGGACGTACAAGTGACTTCTCAGGTGTTGAACGTGTGAGTTCAGCGAAATCTGGAACGCTTGCGCCGCGTTGACCCGGGGTCGTTGGCTTTAATTTACGAAGTGCCATGATGATCCTTTTCTCTTAGAAGTCCAGTTCCGGCTAGGAAACTGGTCCTCCGAAGATGTCGATACGGTCGCCAGCTGCTACCTGCACAATTGCGCGCTTTGTGTCTTTACGTTTTCCATCACCGAAACGGGTCTTCTTGTTCTTACCCTGGCGGTTCATGGTGTTAACGCTGACTACCTTTACGCCAAATACCTTTTCAACCGCGATTTTGATCTCGGTCTTATTAGCATCTGGTGCAACGATAAATGTGTATTTGTTCTCATCAAGTAGTGAGTAGCTCTTCTCAGAGACAACTGGTGCTACTAGAACATCGCGGTAATCTTTCATGCGCTGACCTCGCTCTCACGTGCAACAGACTTGACTGATTTGCGTGGTCCGGCAAGGAAATCCTTGATCGCGCTCTCAGAGAAGACAACGTCATCACTCTTCAGGATGTCGTAGGCATTTAACTGATCTGGAACTAGAAGATGTAGGTCATCGGCGTTACGAAGTGAGCGCCAAGCAAGATCCTCAGTACGAGATACAACAACAAGAAGATTCTTGCGTGTACTGAACTGACGAACCGCTGCAATAGCTGCCTTAGTCGAAGGAGCTGATGAGACTGAATCTAGAACGTGAATACGATCGTTGCGCTGACGGTCAGAGAGAACTCCGCGAAGTGCTGCGGCAATCATCTTCTTTGGTGTGCGCTGGAAATATGTACGAGGACGAACAGCATGTGCTGTACCGCCACCCTTCTGGTTAGGTGAACGTGAAGAACCCTGACGGGCGCGACCTGTTCCCTTCTGCTTGAAAGGCTTCTTACCACCACCACTTACTTCACCACGGTTCTTAGATTTCTGAGTGCCTTGGCGAGCAGCGGCAAGTTGTGCTGTGACAACTTGGTGGATTAGTGGAACGTTTGTCTGAGCGTCGAAGATATCTGTTGGTAGATCAACTGATCCAACCTTGACGCCTTCAGCGTTCTTAACTTCAATAGTAAGCGCCATGAGTTACGCACCTGCCTTAGCTGTTTCAAAGATCGCATGCTTTGCAGCAGAGCGGATGAAAACTAGTTGTCCATCTGGACCAGGAACTGATCCCTTGATAAGTAGCAAGTTGCGCTCTGCATCAACTGAGTGCACAACTAAGTTTTGGGTTGTGACCTTTACGCCACCCATAACACCGGCCATGCGCATTCCTTTGAAAACGCGACCTGGTGTTGAACATGCTCCGATTGAACCTGGCATACGGTGCTTACGATCAACACCGTGAGATGAGCCAAGACCGTGGAAACCGTGGCGCTTCATAACGCCTGCAGTTCCCTTACCTGTGCTTGTTCCAGTTGCATCAACGAGTTCGCCAGCAGTGAAAACTGTTGCACCGATCTCTTGTCCAACTGTGTAAGAAGATGTATCAAGAGTACGAAGCTCTGCAACTGAGCGACGTGGTGTCACGCCAGCTTTAGCAAAGTGACCAGCAAGTGGCTTCGTAATCTTCTTTGGGTCAATTGCACCGAAAGCGATCTGCACTGCTGAGTAACCATCTACTTCAGGAGTACGAATCTGCGTTACGACGCATGGACCGGCTTCAACAACGGTTACTGGAACCATCTTGTTGTTAGCATCAAAAACCTGTGTCATTCCTAGCTTCTTACCGAGTACGCCCTTGATGGACGAGCCGGCAGCTTGAGTTGTATATGTCATGTTTCTCGTCCTTTCCCTAGAGCTTTATCTCGATGTCGACGCCAGCTGGCAAATCGAGACGCATCAATGAGTCAACAGTCTTAGGTGTTGGGTCGATGATGTCGATGAGGCGCTTATGTGTGCGCATCTCGAAGTGTTCGCGGCTGTCCTTATATTTGTGCGGAGAGCGAATAACACAGTAAGTGTTCTTCTCTGTTGGTAGGGGCACTGGACCTGCGACCGTTGCACCAGTGCGCTCAACTGTTTCAACGATTTTCTTCGCTGAAGAGTCAATCACCTCATGGTCGTAGGCCTTGAGTCGAATGCGGATCTTTTGTCCCGCCATGTCGTTCTCCTTCGTTTTTAGTAAATCTTCGTTAATTAAATTTTCAAACTTTGTTAATGCCCGGCGGCTTTTACGCCGCCGGGCTTAAACAATTACTTCTTGATCTTTGTTACGCGACCTGCTCCTACTGTGCGTCCGCCTTCGCGGATAGCAAAGCGCAAGCCTTCTTCCATAGCGATTGGCTGGATTAGCGTTACGGCCATCTCAGTGTTATCGCCAGGCATAACCATTTCGGTTCCTGCAGGAAGTGTTACAACTCCAGTTACGTCAGTTGTACGGAAGTAGAACTGTGGACGGTAGTTGTTAAAGAATGGAGTGTGACGGCCGCCTTCATCCTTTGAAAGGATGTAAGCAGATGCATCGAACTCTGTGTGAGGTGTGATTGACCCTGGCTTGCAGACAACCTGACCACGCTCAACATCTTCGCGCTTTAGACCACGGAGAAGGAGTCCAACGTTCTCGCCTGCTTGACCTTCGTCGAGCAACTTACGGAACATTTCAACGCCTGTAACTGTTGTCTTCTGTGCATCTTGACGGATTCCAACGATTTCAACTTCTTCGTTGACCTTTACAACGCCGCGCTCGATACGACCAGTGATAACGGTTCCACGACCTGTGATTGTGAAAACATCTTCTACTGGCATAAGGAATGGCTTATCAATTTCGCGCTCTGGCTGAGGAATGAATGAATCTACTGCATCCATTAGCTCAACGATCTTCTCTGCCCAAGCAGCATCTCCTTCGAGAGCCTTAAGTGCTGAGATGCGAACGATTGGAGTGTCATCTCCAGGGAACTCGTACTTAGTTAGAAGTTCGCGAACTTCCATTTCAACGAGTTCAAGAATTTCTTCGTCATCAACCATGTCTGACTTATTAAGTGCAACAACGATTGATGGAACGCCTACCTGACGAGCAAGTAGAACGTGCTCCTTTGTCTGTGGCATTGGACCATCAGTAGCTGCAACGACGAGGATTGCTCCATCCATCTGTGCCGCTCCGGTGATCATGTTCTTGATGTAGTCAGCGTGGCCTGGGCAGTCAACGTGTGCGTAGTGACGCTTCTCTGTCTGATACTCAACGTGAGCGATAGAGATTGTGATACCGCGTTGACGCTCTTCTGGCGCCTTATCAATGTCAGCGAAAGCTGTCGCTGCATTTAGTGTTGGAAACTTGTCGTGCAACACCTTCGAGATCGCAGCAGTAAGAGTTGTCTTACCGTGATCGATATGTCCGATGGTGCCAATGTTTACGTGCGGTTTTGTCCGCTCGAACTTTGCCTTTGCCATTTTGGTTCCTCTTTCGTTTGCTAGTGCTTAGTTATTAGGGGTTGTGCTTTTTATTAGGGGTTATTCGCCACGAACTTTTGCAATAATTTCCTTCGCTACGTTGCCAGGTACTTCGGCATACGAATCGAACTCCATTGAATAGCTCGCGCGACCTTGAGTTCTAGAGCGAAGATCTCCGACATAGCCGAACATCTCTGACAATGGAACTAGCGCCCTAACAACGCGGGCACCTGACCGCTCATCCATGGCCTGGATTTGGCCACGACGACTGTTGATGTCACCGATGACGTCACCCATGAAGTCTTCAGGGGTAACAACTTCGACGCGCATCACTGGCTCGAGAATCGCAGGATCGGCAAGCTTTGCCGCTTCCTTAAACGCTGCAAGTCCAGCAATCTTGAAAGCGAGCTCCGATGAGTCAACATCGTGATACGCACCATCAAGAAGAGTTACTCGTACATCTGTAAGTGGGTAGCCAGCAAGTGGTCCTGATGTCATACCCTCCTTACAACCTGCATCAACTGATGGGATGTACTCGCGTGGAACGCGGCCACCAGTGACTTTATTTACGAATTCATATCCGCCCTCAACAACACCAGTTGGAAGTGGCTCGATTGCGATCTGGATCTTTGCGAACTGTCCAGAACCACCGGTCTGCTTCTTGTGTGTGTAGTCGTGACGTGCAACAGGCTTGCGAAGAGTTTCGCGGTAAGCAACCTGTGGCTTTCCAACATTTGCTTCGACCTTAAATTCGCGACGCATACGGTCAACGAGAATTTCAAGGTGGAGCTCGCCCATACCAGCGATGATTGTCTGGCCAGTCTCTTCGTCAGTGTTGACGTGGAAAGTTGGATCTTCTTCAGATAGACGTTGAATAGCGATACCAAGTTTTTCTTGGTCGCCCTTTGTCTTTGGCTCGATAGCAACCGAGATAACTGGTGCTGGGAAGTCCATTGATTCAAGGATTACAGGCTTTGCTGGATCGCAGAGAGTCTCGCCAGTTGTTGTGTCCTTAAGACCCATAACGGCCACGATCATTCCTGCGCCAACATTGTCACGCTCTTCGCGCTTGTTAGCGTGCATCTGGTAAATCTTTCCGATGCGCTCTTTACGATCCTTAGTTGAGTTAAGAATTGTTGAACCGGTCTCTAGAACACCTGAGTACACGCGAATGAATGTGAGCTTTCCTAGGTGTGGATCGGTCATGATTTTAAAAGCTAGGGCTGAGAAAGGCTCTTTATTGTCTGGGTGACGAACTACTTCAACTTCAGCGTTGTGCATATCTGTACCCACGATTGATTCAACATCGAGTGGGCTTGGAAGGTAGCGAACAACGGCATCTAGCATTGGCTGAACACCCTTGTTCTTAAATGCTGAGCCAGTTACTACTGGAGTTAACTTCGCTGCAAGTGTTGCGCGACGAATACCGGCGATGATTTCAAC